>JBEVMD010000588.1:0-19113 GCA_040508835.1 Duganella sp.
GACACCCAGGTATTGCGGGGGTACGTGCCGAAATAGTTGGCCTGCTCGATCACCGACTGCGCCCAGGCGCGATGGGTGGCCACCTCGCACATCGAGTTACCCATCTTGAACACGGCCGGACTGTTCTGGTCCATGATCTTTTCCGCCACCGCCACGTCGATCGGCTGCACCCGGTAATGCATTTCGATCAGCGGCAGCTGGTACGGATGGATTGCCGTCTTGCCCACCAGGCCATGGGCCAAATCTTCCAGCACCTCGGCGTCCAGCAGCTCGTCCTGGTCCAGGTGTTCGAACACGGGGGCCGTCAGGCGAAAGCCGTACGGCGCGAACGTGGTCACCAGGCGCGAAATGACGGCGCCGAGCGGCGTGCGATAAATCGTCATGGTGCGCGGCCGGCGGATGCCCAGCAGCGCCAGCAGGTCGTTGCCGCCGATGCGCAGCGCCAGGATGCGCCCCACCACGCCCGGCGCCCGCAGCATGTCGCGGAACAGCACCATCTCGCGGTCGTCGAACACCTCGGCCGTTTCAAGCGTGGGCATCAGCAGGTGGCCGGTCTGGCGCACCAGCCGGAAGTACGCATCGAAATTGGCGCGGGTGGCCTTGGGGATCACGAACCCGGTCAGGTGCTCGGCGCCCTTCATGGCCAGCACGCGCTCCAGCACTTCCACGTTGCGCACCCGCACGAAGCGGTCGAGCACGCCGACCGGGTCCATGTTTTCCAACATGACCGACAGGTTGAACAGCGCGTAGCTCAGGTCGCGGTCGGCCACGGCGTCCTCGGTGCAGAAAATCACCGAGCGCAGCTTGGGCAGCTTGATGCCGTTGGCCAGTTCCAGCAAATCCTTGTGGGTGGTCGGGACATACAGCGACGCCCCCATCGGCTTGTTAACCATCAACTGCACTCCTGATTAGCGATACTGCCTGGTACGGCAGCGATTGATCGATCACGACCGGTATATTTTTTTCCTGCGCCAGCAACAGCAAGTGCCGCACCGCGGGCGCATCCCGGTCGCGCACCAGCAGCAGGCGCGGCTTGCGGCGCAGCAGCACGCGCGTGGCCTCCCCGATGCCGGGCTTGATCAGGTTGACGTCCGCCACGTCGTACTGCGCCTGCAAGCGGGCCAGGCAAGCACGCGACGTGGCCGCGGCCGCTTCCCGGTCGAGCACGCCCGGCGTCGGCATGCCCGCGCGGGCCAGCGCCCCGGCAGCGGCCGTCAAACTGGCGACACAACCGCGCGACCGGGCGTGCGGCGCGAACGCCTCATAATAAACGCAGCCGTGCAGTTGCCCGGCACTGCTGACCACCGTGCGGCTCACCAGCCCGGACACGGTGGCATTGAGTATGCTCGACGGAATCAGGTAGTCGTCCACGGCGCTGGCGCACGCGGCCGATCCGGCCAGGTCGGACAGCACGTACAAGCCGCCGTCGATGCTGGTGCCGTGCGCGGCGTTGAAAGCGGCGACCGACTGCGCCAGTTCGCGCGAGATCACGCCCTTGCCGGTCCAGCCGTCCACGAACACGATCGATGCCGCCGCGTGGCTGCGCACGATGTGGCGCAGCGCCACGGCGTCGACGCCGCGGTCGCGCGCGATCGACACCGAATAGTGAACCACGCGGCGGCCGAACACCGTCGCCAGCAAGCGCCTGAGCACCACGCCCACCGGCGTGCCGGCGCGCGCCAGCGACACCAGCACGATCTCGTGCGCGCGCCGGGCGGCAATGAGGGCGGCCAGCGCCAGGCAGTCGCGCGCCATCTGCGCCAGATTGGCGGCGCACGCGTCGTCGAACACCTGCATGTAGCGCGCGGACGGCAGCGTTTCCGGCGACAGCATTTCGCTGTAATGCCGGCGGCCCGACTGGATCAGCGCTTCCTTGTCGTCGATGCTGACGAACTGCCCGGCGGGCAGGCGGCGCAGCAGGAACTGCACGTCGTCCGCCGCATAGCTGCCGGAAAAGGGAGCGATCTCGTCCATTACAACGCCCCCAGCGTCAGCGCCGACAACTGGGTGCCGGTCGGAATGATGGCGTAATCGCACGCCGCCATGAAGCGGGCGTCGGACCGGCTGTCGCCCATGCCCAGGGTCAGGATCTCGCCGTATTGCGCGCGCAGCAGGCGCGCGACATATTCCACCGCCACCGCTTTATCGAGCGCCTTGGGCAGCACGGCCAGGTTGTTGCCGTTGCGGTGCACGTAAAAGCCGCAGCCGGCGCCCGCGCCGCTTCCTGCCAGCCACGGCGCCAGCGCCTCGGTCTCGATCGGCGCCAGGCGCTCGGCCTGCTTGTCGGCGTCCTTGATCAGGGCGTAAAACGGCAGGCCGCCGTCTTCCACCACGCGCGCCCGCGCGGCCAGTCCCTGCTGCGCCGCATACGCATTGATCACGTCGACCGCCTGGTTCAGACCGGGCAAGGCGGCCGTCATTGCCTCGCGCATCTGCGCCATCCAGGCGGCGTCCGGCAGATTATCGGGCCCCAGCACCAGCCCGCCAAAATTGAGGATTTTATAGCTCGAGAACGGCAAGTCCACGCGGCTGAACGCGTCCAGGTGGCGCGCGGTGGCCGGGATCAGCGTGGTGGCCGGGTCCATCAGCGCCAGGAAGGCGCGCTGGCGCGCGGTCGTGTACGAGCATACCGACTGGTCCGCGTAATAGGCGGCCGGGTGCAGCCCGGTCTGGCTGGCGCACTTGCCCAGGGTACTGAACAAGGTATCGTCCAGGTCAACGAACAGGAATTTCTTCAACCAGGGTCTCCGACGTGAAATGGAACAGGCGCGCGCCCAGCTTGCCGGCCAGCGCGTACAGCGCGGCATGGGGCGGCGTCTCGTGGCAGACCAGAATGTGGTCGTACTGGCCGGGCGCCACGTTGTAGAGGAAATTGGCCACGCCTTCGCCGTAGTTGTCGGCAAACGTCGCGGCGCACCGTACCGCGCCCCCCACCAGGATCGGCGAACGCGTGGTGGACTGGACCATCACGTCCACCCCCTGCGCTTCCAGCGCGCGGCCCAGCAAAAAGGCCGGATGCATGAATTCGCCCGTGCCCAGCACCAGCACGCGCTGACCGGGTTGCACGGGAGCGGACGGGACACGATCGGCGCCGCCGGCCGGGCCGGCAAACAGCCCGGCCACCAGGGCGGCCGGCAGCGCCAGCGCATGATCGACGCCGAGCCGTCCGAAGCGGCCGCTGGCGCCGCGATCGGCAGTGGCGTCGTAACGCTGTGCGGGCGCCGCGCCCGGCTGCAGCGCGCCCGGCGCGAACGCGTAAGCGCCTTCGAGCGCGGCGCTGTGCGTCAGGCGCACGCCAAAGCGGTCCGGCAGGCGGCGGTTGCCGTCTTCCCCCATGAAATTGGTGATGGTCACCAGGTGCACATGGGCGATGGCCGGGGCCACGGCGCGGCAGGCGGCGGCCAGGTTCACGAACGTGTTGCCGGTGCTGGCTTCGTCATCGATCAGGACGATCGACCGGGCGCGCGCAAAGCGGTCGGCCAGGACCGCATCGTCGGGCAGGTGCAGGAACTGGCGCGGCGCGTGGCTGTGGGCCTCCTCGAATTCGATCAGCGGGCCGGTGCCCACGCGGTAGCGCGTGGTGTGCAGGAACACTGCCTGCCGGCCCGTGTCGCGCTCGAGCCACGCCTCGAACACGCCCTGGCCCAGCCCCACCGCTGTCTCGGCCATGGCAATGAACACCACCGGCCCCGGCAAGTCGGCCGGCAGCCCCGCCGCCAGCGACGCGTGCAAGGCGCGCATGACGGCCGGGCGCACCGGCCAGTGCTTGCCCAGCACCTTGCTGACAAATAAAAATCCGCGCTTGGCGTTGGCGCGCGCGGCAAAGCCCACCAGCGCGTCCAGCGCGTACGGGCCTGGCCGGGCGCTCACGGTCAGCACGCCGGTCGGCAAATCGACCGTGCGCTCATCGACTTCGGGCACGCCATGGTCGCCGGCCGCCGCGCCGGCCAGGTGTTGAGGCAGACGTTCCATGCTCAGAGCTCCAGCGCGATCGACACTTCGGTCACGCGCGCGCCATCGCGCACGGGAGCGATCTCGACCTGATCAAAACCCTGATCGAACCCGGCCAGCGCGAGATACGGCAGATTGGGCCCGGCCGCGCACGCCATGCTGATGCCCCCCGACATGCGCGGATTGATTTCCAGCAGGCGTGGCCGTTCACCGGTCTCGCGGAACTGGACGTTGAAGCAGCCGTTCAGGCCGTAACTGGACGCCAGCGTGGCGCAGGCGGCCAGGATGTCCGCGTGCAGGTCGATGCGCTGCGCGGTGCCGGACGACTGCGGTTTCTTGCGCGGCACGGCCACCACCAGGTTGCCGTGGTCGCCCACGCAATCGACGCTGTATTCGCGTCCCTCCAGGTATTCCATCACCAGCATGGTCCGGAATTCGGGCAGCAGCGCCAGCCCGGCGCGCAGGTCGGCCAGGCCGATATGGTATTGCACGCCGGCGATCAGCAGCTCGGCGCAGCTGCGCTGTTCGTCGATCACGGCAAAGCCCAGCCCGTAAATCGACTGCGACGGCTTGATACAGAGTTTGGGATGGCGCCCCCGCAGCTGCGCATACGCCGCATCGAACTCGGCCAGCGTATGAACGGCCACGGTCGCGGGCGGCGGCGCTTGCGGGCAATCGACGGTGGCATAAAAGCGCGCCTTGTCGTGCAGCAGTTGCAAGGTGTCGGCGCTGCCGGCGCACAGCACTCGGGCGCCCACGTCCGCAAAGCGGCCGCTGGCGGCGCTGATCAGCCGCGCTTCCTTGCCGGCGACCAAGATCTGGACGCCGTGCAGGCGGCAGAAGTCGAGGCACCAGTCGACGTAGTCGTCACCCTTGAGGCCGGCAGGTTCCAGTTCGAACTGGTGCGCGGCCTGGCCGGCAGGCGCCGGCGCCACGTGCGAATAGATCAGGTGATAACGCTGAGCCCGGTCCGCATCGCGGATCAGGCTGATGGCCGTGTAGACCGAAGAAAACGCGCGGTTGAACCACACGCGCCGCACCGACGCCGACTTGCCCTGCGAATTGCTCTGCAATTATTTACTCCATGCTGGTTGACTATTTACTACGCAAACGCGCTGCGCCGGGCCCTCTCCCATGCGGGGCAACAGTATCCGGCGTGAGATTAAGGGAAGCTTAATACTAGCAGTCTTATTTGACGCGGCGTCACCAAAGCCCCCCATATTGGCGACGAAAACTTTTATTTTCGGAAATATCGGCCCGGCAGGTCCTGCGCCCTAGCTGAAATGGGGAAAACTGGCTATTCTGTGCGGTTGCACACAATTGGAAAATCGTAGATTTTCATCAATTGTTATACTCACGAGAAATAATCAACATTGATTGGGGAATTGATGAGCTCGAACGACACCGCTCGCCGCATCAGCGTAGTAATTCAGGAAAACGAACAACAGATACTGGAAGCTTGGATCGGCCACCTGAGCAGCTTATCCTTCCGCAAAGACACGGCCGTGGCCGAGCAACTGCGCCGCCACTGCGCGCAACTGCTGGCGCTGCTGCCGGAAGCCACCCAGACGGGCGGCACCGAAAATATCGAAGGCCGCGCCTGGGATGAAGTGCGCGACCTGCTGGCGGAAATCTCCGGCCAGCGCGCCAAGCAGGGCTCCACCCCGAGCGAGACCGCCACGTTCGTGTTCTCGCTCAAGCAGTCGCTGTTTACCACGCTGCGCACGGCACTGGCGGCCGAACCGGCCGTGCTGGCCGACGCGCTGTGGAGCTCGACCTCGCTGCTCGACCAGCTGGGCCTGTACACGGTGGAAGTATTCCAGAAAAGCCGTGACCAGATCATCGTGCGCCAGCAACAGGAACTGCTGGAACTGTCCACCCCGGTCGTCAAGCTGTGGCAGGACATCCTGGCCCTGCCGCTGATCGGCACGCTGGACAGCGCCCGCACCCAGGTGGTGATGGAAAGCCTGCTGGAAAAAATCGTCGAAACGGGCGCGGCGATTGCCATCATCGACATCACGGGCGTGCCCACCGTCGATACGCTGGTCGCCCAGCACTTGCTCAAGACCATCGCCGCTGCGCGCCTGATGGGCGCCGACTGCATCATTTCCGGCATCCGTCCGCAGATCGCCCAGACCATCGTCCACCTGGGCGTGAACCTGGAAGACGTGATGACCAAGGCCACCCTGGCCGACGCATTCGAAGTGGCGCTGGCCCGCGTTGGCGCGCGCGTCACCCGCATCGCCTGAGCCCGCCATGGAACGCATCCCCATCCTGCGTATCGGCGATTTGCTGCTGGTGTCCATCCAGGTGGACATGCACGACCGCCTGGCCATGACCTTGCAGGACGACCTGACCGAGCGCATCGTGCGCGACCGCGCCAAGGGCGTGTTGATCGACATCTCGGCGCTCGACCTGGTCGACTCGTTCATCGGCCGCATGATCAGTAACACGGCTGCCATGGCGCGCGTGCTCGACGCCCAGACGGTGCTGGTCGGCATGCAGCCGGCAGTGGCCATCACCCTGGTCGAGCTCGGCCTTACTTTGCCCGGCGTCAAGACCGCGCTCAACGTGGAAAAGGGCATGATCATGCTCGGGAAGCGATGAACGCGACGGCCTCCACTGAAGCAGTACGGTTCGATTCCGCCTTGCTGGCGGCGGCCGGGTCGCGCGTGCAAAGCACCGTCACGCTGCCTGTGCGCACCGACGAACATGTCGTCGGCGTGCGCAAGCTGGTGCGGGAACATGCGCTCGACCTCAAGTTGAGCCTGGTCGACCAGACCAAGCTGGTCACGGCCGCCAGCGAACTGGCGCGTAATACCATCAAATATGGCGGCGGCGGCATCGTCGTCGCCCAAATGCTCGACAGCGGCATCCGGCGCGGCTTGCGCCTGGTGTTTGCCGACGACGGCCCCGGCATTGCCGACATTGCGCAGGCACTGCGCGACGGCTTTACCAGTGGCGGCGGGCTGGGCCTGGGCCTCGGTGGCGCCAAGCGCCTCGTCGACGAGTTCGACATAGATTCCCGCAGCGGAGAAGGTACGGCAGTAGCCATTGTTAAATGGAAAAAATAAACCACTCGGTCGACCGTTCCACCTGGATTCCGATCACCCACGCCAGCGACATCGCGGCGGCCCGCCGCGCCGGCCAGCGCCTGTCCCAGGAACTGGCGTTTGACGACGTCCGCGCCGGCCAGCTGGCGCTCGTCATTACCGAAGCATCCACCAACATCCTCAAGCATGCCGGCGAAGGCAAGCTGGTGCTCTCCACCGTGCAGGCCGACGGCATGGACGGCATCGACGTGCTGGCCATCGACGCCGGTCCCGGCATCGCCAACCTGGCCCAGGCCCTGCGCGACGGCACGTCCAGCGCCGGCACGGCCGGCAACGGCCTGGGCGCCCTGCACCGTTTATCCGACCAGTTCGACGTGTACACGCTGCGCGGCAAGGGCACCGTGTTTTTCATGCGCCTGTGGCGCGCGGCGGCCAGCGTGCAGGTGGCCCATGGCGGCGTGTCGCTGCCGCTGGCCGGCGAAACCGCCAACGGCGACGCCTGGGCGGTCATCGAACTGCGCGAACAGACGGCGCTGCTGATGGTCGACGGCCTGGGCCACGGCCCCGAGGCGGCCAAGGCTGCCGCTGCCGCAATTGCCGCCATGGAGCTTCAGCCGAGCCTGCATCCGGCGGAACAGATTCCCGTCTGCCACGAGGCCATGCGCAACACCCGTGGCGCCGCACTGGCGCTGGCCTTGTACGACGCGCCCGGCAAGCAGTTGTACTTTGCCGGCATCGGCAACGTCAGCGCGTGCATCGTGGGCGGCAGCGGACGCCGCCAGCTGGTGTCCTACAACGGCATCGTGGGTAACAATATCCGCAAGGTGCAGGAATTTTCCGTCGATTGCGCGCCCGGCTCGCTGGTCGTGATGGCCACCGACGGCATCGGCACGCAGTGGGACCTGGACCAGTATCCGGGGCTGTACTTCTGCGATCCGGCCATCGTGGCGGCCGTGCTGCTGCGCGACCATGCCCGCGCGCGCGACGACGCCAGCGTGCTGGTCTACCGCATCCCGGGAGCGCTGTGATGCCGCGCCCGCTGCCGCAGACGCGCATCCTGCAAGTCGGTATCGACAGCGAGCCGGACGTCGTGGCCGTGCGCCAGCGCGCGCGCCAGATCTCCGCCCTGCTCGGCTTTAGCGCGCAGGACCAGGTGCGCATTGCCACCGCCGTCTCGGAAGTGGCGCGCTGTGCGCTCACGCGCCAGTCGCGCGGGCGCGCGGTATTTGCGCTCGAGTCCGACGGCGCGCTGCAGCAGCTGGTGGTCACCATCCGCGCCGACGGCGAACCGGTGCGCGGTGCGGAAACCCCGGCCGCGCCCGATGCGGAAACGCCGCAGGCACAGCTCAACAGCGCGGTGGTGACGGCCCACCGCCTGATGGACGAGTGCATCGTCCAGGGCGAGCCGGACCAGGGGCTGCACGTGCTGCTGCTCAAGGCGCTGGCGGCGCGCCAGCACGTCGACCGCGAGCAGCTGCTGCGCCTGGGCGGCGAACTGGCGGCCAGCCCGGTGCAGAACACGGTGGCCGAAATGCAGCAGCAGAACCGCGAACTGGCCATGGCGCTGGCCGAACTGCGCGACCGCCAGGAAGACCTGATCTCGCTGACCCACGAACTGGAAGACACCAACCGCGGCGTGGTGGCGCTGTACGCGGAAATCGAGGAAAAGGCCGAGCGCCTGCGCAAGGCCGACGAGATGAAGTCGCGCTTCCTGTCCAACACCAGCCACGAACTGCGTACACCGTTGAGCTCGATCCGTGCGCTGTCCAAGCTGCTGCTGGACCGCATGGATGGCGAGCTGACCGTGGAACAGGAGCGGCAGGTGCAGTTCATTGCCAACGCCGCGTTCGATTTGTCCGAGCTGGTCAACGACCTGCTCGACCTGGCCAAGATCGAAGCGGGCAAGGTCGAGCTGACCGTGGCGCCGATCGACGTCGGTAACCTGTTCAGCGCGCTCAAGGGCATGCTGCGGCCGCTGGTCCACCATCCCGACGTGGAATTGCTGTTCATGATGCCCGAGGCGGGCACGCGCCTGCTGTCGGACGAAGGCAAGGTCGCGCAAATCCTGCGCAATTTCATTTCCAATGCGCTCAAGTTCACGGAACGCGGCAAGATCTGCGTCGAGTTGCGCGACAGTGGCAGCCCCGACCATGTTACCTTTGCGGTCAGCGATACCGGCATCGGCATCAGTCCGGACAACCTGCAATTGATCTTCGAGGAATTCAGCCAGATCGAGCATCCCCTGCAACGCCAGGCCAAGGGCACCGGACTGGGTTTGCCGCTGTGCCGCAAGCTGGCCACGCTGCTCGGTGGCGAGGTGGCGGTGGAAAGCGAGAGCGGCGCCGGCTCCACCTTCTTCCTGCGCCTGCCGCGCGTGCTCGATGAACAGGCGGCGGTCCTGGCGGCCGGCGCAGCGTGATGTGCTCCCTAATTGTGCGTTTAAACAACGAAAGACCGCTCCGTGAGCAATAGTGACATCCTGATCCTCAACGTCGACGATAACGACGGTGCCCGCTACGTGAAAACCCGCATCCTGCAAGGCGCGGGCTTCCAGGTGGCGGAAGCGGCCAACGGCACCGACGCGCTGGTCATGGCGCGCCGCCTGCTGCCCGCGCTGGTCCTGCTCGACGTCAAGCTGCCCGACATCAACGGCATCGAAGTGTGCCGCCAGATCAAGTCCGACGTCGCCACCTGCACCGTGCTGGTCCTGCAAACGTCGGCTGCGCTGACGGGCCGCGACGACAAGATCCGCGGCCTCGAAGGCGGCGCCGACAATTACCTGGCCGCACCGATCGAAGCCGACGAGCTGATCGCCAACGTCAACGCCCTGCTGCGCCTGCAGCGCACGCAGGCCGACCTGCTCAACAGCGAAGAGCGGTTCCGCCAGCTCACCGACAACATCGAAGACGTGTTCTGGATGTTCAGCCTGGACTGCACTGAAACCCTGTACGTCAGCAATGCCTACGCCAATATGTGGGGCCGGCCGCCGCAGGCGCTGCAGCGCGCGCCCGACGACTGGCTCGACGCCATTCACGCCGACGACCGCGCTGCCGTGGCCGCCCGCTGGCGCGCCGCCCAGGCCGGCGAACCGTTCGACGAGGAATACCGCCTGCAACTGCCGGGCGGCGCGCTGCGCTGGGTGCGCGACCGCGCCTTCCTGGTGCGCGACGCCAGCAACGAGCCGTACCGCATTGCCCGCATCACCAGCGATGTCACCCAACGCAAGGACATGGAAGACCGGCTGCACGCAGCCGACGACAACAAGAACGATTTCCTGGCCACGCTGGCGCACGAGCTGCGCAATCCGCTCTCGCCGATCCGCAACGCCGTGGCGCTGATGAACGAAGTGGCGCCCGGCGACGTGGCGCTGCACCAGAAGGCGCGCGAAATCATCGTGCGCCAGGTGGCGCACCTGTCGCGCCTGGTGGACGACCTGCTGGACGTGGCGCGCATTTCGCAAGGCAAGCTCACCTTGCAGCTGCAGCACATCGAGCTGCACGCGGTGATGGAGTCGGCCGTAGAAACCGTGCAGCCGATGCTGCAGTCGCGCGCCCACGACCTGAGCCTGGAACTGCCGGCCGAGCCGCTGTGGATCAACGGCGACCCGGTGCGCCTGGCCCAGGCCATCGGCAACCTGCTGCACAACGCCGCCAAGTTCACCAACCGCGGCGGGCGCATCACGCTGCGCGTGACCGCCCTGCCCGACCAGCGCGTCAGCATTGCCGTGCACGACAACGGCATCGGCATCACGTCGTACAACCTGCCGCGCATCTTCAATATGTTCGCCCAGGGCGCCACTGCGCACGACCGCGTGCACGACGGCCTGGGCATCGGCCTGTCGCTGGTGTCCACGCTGGCCCATATGCACGGCGGCAGCGTGCATGCCACCAGCCCCGGCATCGACCAGGGCAGCAGCTTCGAGCTGATCCTGCCGCTGCTGTCGCCGGCCGCGTCCACCGCTGCCGGCCCCGCGCCGGAAGCCGCCGTCATGCCATCCATGGCGCGCACGCCGGACAACGGCGGCCGCCGCCTGCTGCTGGTGGACGACAACATCGATTCGTCCGAAGTGATGGGCGAATTGCTGACGGCCATGGGCCACGTGGTGTACCTGGCCAACGACGCCGACCGGGCGCTGGCCCTGGCGCGCGCCCACCAGCCCGACGTCATCATCCTCGACATCGGCATGCCCAAGGTGGACGGCTACGCGCTGGCGCGCATGTTGCGCGCCGAGCCCGCGTTTGCCCACACCCGCCTGATCGCCCACACCGGTTTCGGCTCGGCCCAGGACCGCCAGAAAACCCGCGATGCCGGCTTCGACTTCCACCTGGTCAAACCAGCCAATTTCGACGACCTGGAGCGCAGCTTGCGGTCGGCATAGGGTTCCACAATGAAAAAGAGTGATTTGATCGCCCGGATCAGCGTGCACCGGGGCGATGCGGCCCATGCGCGCGATGCGCACACGGCGCTGCTGCTGCTGTTTAACGAGGCATACCCGATTGCCAGCTTCGAGAAATGGGACAGCCAGCTCGACGACGAATGGGCCGACAGTTTTTACCTGCGCCACCGCGACGACCCGGACTGCGACCTGCCATGGCTGCTGGCCGGCCTGTGGCAGGTGAACTGACCGCCGTTACTGCGCTGCCGGCAGCATGGGCTGTGCAGACTATGCAGGCTGCGCAGGCTGCACAGGCTGTGTCGGCAGCCGCAGGCTGAAGCGCACGTGCGGCGCCTGGTAGTCGTACTCGATGGTGCCGCCGTGCTCGACCATGATCTGGCGCGCGATATACAACCCCAGTCCCATGCCGCCCTTGTTGCGGGCATTGTTGGCCGACAACCGCTTGAACGGGTTGTACAGCGCGCGGGCCGTGTCCTCGGCAATCTCGTCGCCCACATTGATGACCTCGAGCGTGACCGCGTCCGCATCCTGCATAACCGTCACCTGGATCGGTTCGCCGACGGCGCCGTGGTGGTAGGCGTTGCTGATCAGGTTGCTGATCACCTGGGCCAGGCGGTCGGCGTCCACGCTGGCCAGCACCTGGGGCGGACTGTCGAGCCGCAGCACGATGTTGGGCTTGGCGGTGCGGAATTCGTCGGTCAGGTCGGCCAGCATGGGCGCCAGGTCCACCACCGTGGCCTCATTGCCCAGGCGCATGCCGCCGTTGATCATGCTCATGTCGAGCACCTGCGAAATCAGGCGCTCCATGCGGCCGCTGGACGCTTTGATGCGGCGCCCGGCAGTCTCCTTCGAACCACCGAGCTCGAGCACCGTGGCAGCCATGCTGATCGATTGCAGCGGGTTGCGCAGGTCGTGGCCGAGGATGGCGAACAGCTGCGCCCGCGCGCGGTCGTTCTGCTCATGGCGCGTGACGGAGGCCCGGTTCATTTCGGCCAGCAGTTGGCGGGCGATGGACATGCGCGTGGCTTCCCACGGCTCGGCCTGGTCGAACACGGTTTCGCGCCATTCGGCAAACGAGCCGCGCGGCGTGAGGCGTGGTCCCAGCGGTCCGTGGGCGATGATCTTGTCGGGAATGCCGCCCCAGCGCACCAGTTCCACCTGCTCTTCGCGCAGCGCCAGCAGCCAGCCGTTGGCGGACGCGTCGTAGCGCAAGCCCAGCAGTCCCACCCACTTGCCGCACGCCTGCCGCTGCGCGGCCGGCCAGTCGCGCCGCGCCGACCGTTCCACGATGTCGGTGGCATCGGCGTCGGGCATCGATTGTACGGCGGCCGCCGCCACTTCGGGCGATACCGGGCCGTGCACGAACATGCGGCCCGCATGCATGACCACCAGCGCGCTGGCGCCCAGCGAGCTGCAGATTTCGGCGGCGCACGCGGTGAGCCCGCTGACCACGTCGTCGAAATGGATCAGCGACTCCATGACCTGGGTGCGCACTTCGGCCGCGCGCTCGGTCAGGGCCGCGCGTTCGCGCGTTTCCAGCGACTGCACGGTGGCGGCCAGCACCTGCGCCATGACGTCGGACGCCATCCGGATCGCGTACGGCACCCGCCGCGCGGCCATGTGGTGGCAGGCGATCAGTCCCCACAGCTTGCCGTTGACGACAATCGAAATGCTCATCGACGCCTGCACGCCCATGTTGCGCAGGTACTCCACGTGGATCGGCGACACGCTGCGCAACACGCTGTAGCTCATGTCGAGCGGCGGCGCGCCCGTGCGGCCCACCATGGGCACCGGCGTATAGGCCATGTCGCCGATCAGGCGCAGGGTATTGATCACGTACAGGCGGCGGGCCTGGGCCGGGATGTCGCTGGCCGGGTAGCGCCGGCCCAGGTAAGGGTCGAGCGCTTCGTCGCGCGCCTCCGCCACCACCTCGCCGCTGTCGTCGTGGCGGAAGCGGTACGCCATCACGCGGTCGAACCCGGTCATCAACCGCACCTGGTCCACGGCCGCTTTGAGCAGGGCCGGCACCGATTTTTGCCGCTTGAGCCGCTCGATGGCCGTGTGGGCCTTGAGCGCAAACGTGGCCACGCTGTCGGCCGCCAGGCTGCGGCATTCGTATTCCGCGATCACCACGCCTTCGTGGCCATGCACGATGCAGTCGAAGTCGTGGCCGTCGATGACGGTTTCCACCATGGTGGCCGGCGCTTCGCCGCCGTCCATGTCGTCCAGGCATTCGCGCACCTTGTCCACCACTTCGGCCGCCAGGCCCAGCGCATGCACCTCGGTCAGCAGCACCAGCGGCGCGGACAGCTTGAGCAGGTCGCGCGCGTTGGCGCTCCACGATACCAGCTCGGCGGCGTTGCTGAAGACCAGCACGGCGCCGTGCGGCTGTATGCTGCCCGGAATATGGATCGGCTCGTCGGCGCAGTTTTCCAGCGTGACGGGCAGATCGGCGTTACGGGCGACAGTATGGGGTGTGGGCATCGTTGGCAAGGTGCAGAGCGTGTTCAGGGGGTGTCGTACTATCCGGCGGTTCGATTATAGCGCTTGCGTTCTCCCGGCCCGTGCGGTCCACGCAACAGTGCAGCGCTCCACTGCGGTTCAGTGGCGATTCAGTGGCAACTGAGTGGCAACTCAGTGCTAAATTAGTGGCAACTCAGTGGCAAATTAGTGGCAAATTAGTGGCACATTAGTCTCGATTCAGCGGTGATTCGCCTTGAGCCAGGCGATGTACGCCGTCACGCCCGCTTCGACGTCGTAAAACGCCGGTTGATAGCCGGCCGCGCGCAACTTGCCGATATCGGCCTGGGTGAAGCTCTGGTATTTGCCCTTGAGCTTGTCCGGGAACGGCACATAGTCGAGCAGCTGGCTGTCCACGATCGCTGCCAGGTCCTGGGCGCCCGCTTCCGGCTTGAGGTTGTTGACGACGGCCACCGCGATATCGTTGAACGGCTGCGCCCGGCCCGTGCCCAGGTTGAAGATGCCGCTCTTGCCCGGGTTATCGAGGAAGAACAGGTTAACGCTGACCACGTCGTCGATGTAGACGAAGTCGCGGCTCTGGGTGCCGGCGGCATAGCCGTCGTAGTCGCCAAACAGCCGGACCTGGCCGTCGGCCAGGAACTGGCGGTACTGGTGCAGCGGCACCGACGCCATGGTCCCCTTGTGGAATTCGCGCGGGCCGTACACATTGAAATAGCGCAGCCCCACCACCTGCGGCCCGGCGTCGCCGTGGTCCTTCCAGAACCGGCGCACGTACTGGTCGAACAGGAACTTCGAGTAACCGTAGACATTGAGCGGACGCTCGCCCGACCGCTCTTCCGTGAAGCCCTCCTCGGCGCCGTACACGGCTGCCGACGATGCATAGATGAACGGGATCTTTTCCTGCTGGCAGAACTGGAACAGGGCCACGCTGTAGCGGAAGTTATTGCGCATCATGTACTCGCCATCCATTTCCATGGTGTCGGAGCACGCGCCTTCGTGGAACACGGCCGAGAACTTGCCGGCAAATTCGCCGCGCGCCAGGCGCTCGATGAATTCTTCCTTGCCCATGTAGTCGGCCACGTCGGCGTCCACGATGTTAAGGAATTTTTCCGGGCGCTTCAGGTTGTCGACCACGAAAATGCTTTCGTCGCTGCGCGCGTTGAGCGCGTGCACGATGTTACTGCCTATAAAACCTGCGCCGCCGGTTACCAATATCATGATCTATCCTGTTCTAAAATTTTAAGCTGGCAGGACCGCGCGCAGCGGCTCCCAGGCCAGGTCCACCGTCAGCTTGTGCATGCAGTCCTGGTGGCCCAGCGGACACACGCGCTGCTGGCACGGTGCGCAGTCGAGGTGCAGCCACAGCACCCTGGCGATGTCCGACAACGGCGGCGTGTGGCGCGGATCGGTGGGACCGTACAACGCCACCACCGGCCGCTGCAGGGCGCTGGCAATGTGCATCAGGCCCGAGTCGTTGGTCACCAGCGCGGCCGAGCTGCCCAGGAGGGCCAGCGCATCGGTGAGCGACGTCACGCCGGCCAGGCTGCGCACGCCGGGCGCGGCCGCCACGATCTCGTCGCACACGTCGGCATCCTTGGCCGAGCCCAGCAGCAGGATGGCGATGTCGGGCCGGGCTGCCTGCACCATGCGGGCCAGGCCGGCAAAGTGGGCGCTGGGCCAGCGCTTGGCGGGACCGAACTCGGCGCCCGGCGCAAACGCCACGATGGTGGTGCCCGCGGCGACGCCGATCCTGGCCAGGGCGGCGGCTTTCTGTTCCGCCGTCACGCCCAGCACCGGGTACGGCACGGCGGTGGGCGCCTGCGGCGACACGGGGCCGGCCAGCGCCGCGTAAAACGGCAGCATCGGGCGCGGATGTTGCGGGTCATCGTGGTGCATCACGTTGATCAGGCCGTAGCGCATCTCGCCCTTGTACCCCACCCGTTTCGGGATCTTCGCCAGCCACGGGATCAGTGCAAACTTGAGCGTGTTGGGCAGGATATACGCCTCGTCGTAACCGCGCGCGCGCAGCATGGCGGCGTATTGGCGGCGCTCGCCCCATTGCAGCTTGCCGTGCTTGAACGGCGTTTCCAGCACCTCGCTCACCTCGGCGGCGGCGCGCCACACGGGCGCCACCCACGCGGGCGCCACCACGTCGATGCGGCGCGCCGGATTGGCGTCCTTGAGCGCGCGCAGCAGCGGCTGCGCCATGACGGCGTCGCCGATCCAGTTGGGCGAAATGACCAGGGTGCGCACGGCACGGGACTGCGTTGATTTTTCCATAAGCTGTGAAGTGACTGCCAGGGGCGAATTATATATGGAAGCGCCCGGGCCATTCACCGCTGTGCACGCTGTCGCTTCACGGCGCCAGCTGGCCGATGTCCACCATGGTGCACGATGGCGCCGGCCCGGCGCCCGCCGTGGCCCACGACGCGGCGCCGCACAGCGCCAGCCGGTACCCCGCCGGACACGCCAGGTGCGCCAGCGCCAGCCGGGGCGGCGGCAGCGTGGGATCGTGCAGGCGCGCGGCGCCGTCGCCGGACAGCGTCACGCGGAACGAGGCGAAATCGCGCTGCAACCCCAGGCCCAGCGCCTTGACGTACGCTTCCTTGGCAGTCCACAGGCGGAAAAAATAGTCGCAGCGCTCAGGCTCGGGCCGGGCCAGCAGGGCCGCGTATTCGCCGCACTGGAAGAAACGCCGGGCGATGCCCAGGTCGATGGCGCGCACCTGCTCGATATCGATGCCCACCGGCGACGGCGCCACCGCGCACACGACCCACTGCCCCGCGTGCGACAGGTTGAATTCAGGCAGCGCCGGTCCACGCAGGCGGGGCTTGCCATACGGGCCCGGCTCCACCTGCCAGGCGCGGTCGCACAGCCCGCGCGCCCGCAGGGCGTGGCGCAGCAGCAGGCGGCCCAGCATCGAGCGCAGCCGGTCTTCGGCGCGGTGCAGGCGGTCGATGCGCTGCAGCGCGTCGCGGTCCAGTTGCCGGCGCAGCCGCGCCTCGCTGCCGGCGCCGGCCGGCAGCGCCGTGCACAGCACCTGGCACGCCCCCTCACTCACGCAGGGGGCAGGCCGGCAGCCGGCGCGCGCACCAGCATCAAACGGCTCTTGCGCACCATCGGCAGCGTCAGCATGGTGCTGCCCACGGCCATCAGCAGCATGGCGGTAAACATCTGGCTCGAAATAATGTGCTTGTCGAGCAGGATGTTGGCGAAGATCAGCTCGATCAAGCCCTTGGTCTGCAACAGCCAGCCGATGGCGCGCGCGTCGCCCTGCGGCCAGCCCAGCATGCGCCCGGCCGCCCACACGCCCAGCATCTTGCCGCCCACGCTGGCCACCAGCAGCAGGCCGGTCGCCACGAACACGGTTTCTGCGCCTACGCTCCAGGTCGTTCGCAGGCCGGTGCTGAGGAAGAACACCGGCATGAAGGCAAACAGCACTTGCGCGCGCAGGCTGTCCATGCGGTCGCGGTCGTACCAGTCGGCGTCGAGCACCACGCCGGCCAGGAACGCGCCGACCATGAAGTGCAAACCGGCCCAGTCGGCCAGGAACGAACAGCCCAGCAGCCACACCAGGCTGGCATACCAGCGGTCGGACTCGCGCAGGCGCACCATCAGCCGCCGCACCAGCCAGGCGGCAACCGCAAAGCCGCACAGGAACATGGCCTGGCGGCCGATGCGCTCCCAGTCGAGCAGGATCAGCGCCAGCACGCCCCAGATGGCCAGGTCGTCGAAACTGGCGTAACGCAACATGCGCTGGCCAAGCGCGGTACGCAGGATGCCCAGTTTTTCCAGGAACAGCACCAGGATCGGCAATGCCGTCACCGCGCAGCCCATGCCCACGCCGGTGACGAACTGCCAGGTGCGGGCGCGCGGGCCGATCCAGTCCGATTGCCAGCCCAGCAGCAACAGCGCCACGCCCACGCCCAGCAGCAGCGGCGTGACCAGGGCCATGCCCGCCACCACCAGGCTTTCGCCGCGAAACTTCCAGGCCTGGCGCAAATCGAGCTCGACACCGGCAATCCAGACGAACACCATCACCGCCCACCAGGCGATGCCGTTGAGCGCCAGCGTGACCGGCGCCGAAAACACGAACGCGTGGTACGCGGGAAACGCCGCGCCCAGAACTGCCGGCCCCAGCAGAACGCCGCCCACGATCTGCACCACGACCAGCGGCGCCACGTTGTCGGAGTTCAGCAGGCGCCAGACGATGTACGGCGCGGCAAAGATCATCAGCATGGCAATCAGGTAGATTTCAGTAGTGGACATGGCGGGCTCCGTCGCGGGTCAGGACAGGCCGGCAACCGGCTGCACGTGGGCGGCGTCGACTTCCACGCTGAGGCTGCGGCCGATCAGGTGCAGGTTGATGACCAGCCGCTGCTGCCGCTTGCTGCGCACGAACTGGCCCTGCGCGTGCTTGAAGGGGCCGGCGATCACTTCCATCGGCTGCCCTTCGACCAGCTCGCTATGGACGTCGAGCGGCGCGCCGCTGCCCACCATGATGCGGATGGCCTGGACGTCGCGTTCGACGACCTGCGCATGGCGGCCACAGCTCATCAACAGGCCGCACGAACCGCGCACGGTGCGCAGCAGTCCCACCTGCTCGGGGCGCGGCTGCACGAAGATGTAGCCGGGAAACAGCGCCGTTTCCGTGGACCGCGCCCGGTCGCGCTGCTTGGGCAGGAACGAGTGGATGTCGCGCTGGCGCAGCACTTCCTGCACCACGTTTTCTTGCCGGCTGCGGGTGCGCAGCACCAGCCACGGCGTGGGGGATGAATCGACCATAGGTCCTCCGACGAAGGGTTGCACATCGAACTGTCGGGTTGGATTATGGTTTTGCCGAAGTGACCAGAACAGATGGCAATGGATACCTGCCCATTGGCAGGTGTCTTCCGGCACGGCCAAAAAACAGGCGGACCCGGTCGAACCGCGGGCGAAAAAAAAGACCCTTCCGGGTCTGCAAGCATCACGGGGAACGCCGCGCCGGCCCCATGCCTATTTGGCGCCAATGCCATGGCCGTAGCCGCTCTCCTTGATTTTCATGGCCATCTCCAGGCGCGAACTGACCGAGATCATGCGCATCAGGTCGAAAATATAATTCTTGACGGTGCCGCAGCTGAGGTTGAGCGCGCAGGCGATCTGCTTGTTCGAATAACCGATCAACAGCAGGTCGACGATATCGCGCTGGCGCGGCGTGAACCGCAGCGCCCCGGCGCGCTCTTCCAGCGGCCC
>JBEVMD010000611.1:0-2881 GCA_040508835.1 Duganella sp.
GGCCGCGTCGGCCGACGCGGCGCTGGCGCGCCACACGTCGTCGCTGGCCTGTGCGCCGCTCGAGGTGGCCGACTTTGCCGACGTCAAGGGCCAGCTCATGGTCAAGCGCGCGCTCGAGGTGGCGGCCGCCGGCAACCACAGCATCCTGCTGGTGGGACCGCCCGGCGCGGGCAAGACCATGCTCGCTGCGCGCTTTCCGGGCCTGCTGCCGCCGATGACGGACGAGGAAGCGCTGGAAGCGGCAGCCGTGCAGTCGCTCAACGGCGGCTTTCGCATCGAGCAGTGGAAGCGCCGGCCGTTTCGGGCGCCGCACCATACGGCTTCGGGGGTGGCGCTGGTCGGCGGCGGCACGGTGCCGCGTCCCGGCGAAATATCGCTGGCGCACCGCGGCGTGCTGTTTCTCGACGAATTGCCCGAATTCGATCGCCGCGTGCTGGACGTGCTGCGCCAGCCCATGGAGTCGGGCCGCGTCACCATTTCACGCGCGGCGCACCAGGCCGATTTTCCCGCCCACTTCCAGCTGATCGCGGCCATGAATCCTTGTCCGTGCGGCTACGAAGGCCATAGCAGCGGCATCTGCCATTGCACGGAGGAAGCGATCCAGCGTTACCAGCACCGCGTGTCCGGCCCCCTGCTCGACCGCATCGACATGCAGATGGAAGTGGCGGCAGTGGCGCCCGACACGCTGGCGGCCGACGCCGACGGCGAACCGTCGGCCGCCATCGCCGCCCGCGTGCAGCGCGCGGCGGATATCCAGCTGGCGCGCCAGGGCAAGCGCAACCAGTACCTCACCCCGCGCGAAATCGACAGGCTGTGCAAGCCGGACAAGCGCGGCAAGGCGCGCCTGAAACGGGCCATGGAATGCTTCCACTGGTCGGGCCGCGCCTACCACCGTATCCTGCGCGTGGCGCGCACCATTGCCGACCTGGCCGGGGCCGAAGCGATCGGCGAGGCGCACGTGGGGGAAGCGGTGCAGTATCGGCGGGCGTTGAAGGACTGGTGAAACGGGCCGGCCGCCGCGCGAACCTGTGAGAGAATTCACCCATGAATTTTCCGCACAGACACTCGCCTGCCCTGCTGCTGGCCGCCGCGCTGCTCACGCTTGCCGGCGGCGCGCATGCCCAGGACGCCCCTGCCCAGGCCGATCCAGCCCGGAGCGGCCCCGCCCAGACCGACGACAAGGCCGCCGCGCCCCCCGTCACGCCCCCCGTCACGCCTCCCGTCACGCCCGCTACTGCCCCAATTCCGCCCATCCCCTACGCCGGCAAAATCGTCAGCGCCACCGGCGCGCTGCCGGAAAAGCTGGCCATCTTTGCCGACTGCGACGACGGGCGCGCGCGCATCCCGGGCCAGGTGGACGCCGACAGCTATCGCGTCGACCTGCCCCCGGCCGTCCTGTGCCACGTCAATCTGGGCGAAGCAGAATGGGCGTCCGACAGCCAACCCGTGTTCGACGCCAGCAGCGCCATCCCGCAAACCATGCTGGTGTATCCGACCCAGGTGCCGGAGCCTGACATCGCGCGCGAATTGATCGCCATGGGCGCGCAGGATCGGCTGCTGCGGCAGGCGTGGGCCGGCGGCGAGCGCAGCGCCGCGTTACAGAAAAAGATGGCGGCCGAGGACCGCGTACGCCAGCGGCGCCTGCGCCAGATCGTCACCACCAAAGGCTGGCCCGCGATCTCGATGGTGGGCGCGGAGGCGGCCAACGAGGCCTGGCTGCTGGCGCAGCACTGCCCTCCCGCGCAATTGAAGCACTGGGCGGTCTTCATGCGCGCGGCGGCCAACCGGCACGAAATCAAGCTGGCCAACCTGGCTACGTCGCTCGACCGCGTGCGCGTCAACGAAAAACGGCCGCAGATCTACGGCACCCAGTACCACACACGCAAGGATGGCAAAATCCAGTTCTACCGGATCGAAGACATCGCCAATATCGACCGGCGCCGGCTGGAAATGGGCATGTCGTCGTTCGCCTATCTGCAGGAGCAGCTGGCCAAACCGCCAGCGGCGCCTGCGCCTTCGCCTTCGCCTGCATCTCCCCCTCCCGGTTCCCCTACACCTCCCACTGCCACTTCACCGTGAGCGACTCGTTGGTGGTATCGGGGTCACGCGTTTTATCGCGCGACAAGCCCACCGACATCGAGCGGCCATGCCGCCACAGGTGGCGATAGAGCAGCGAGCGATGCATCTGCCGCTCCGCCCACGGCTCCAGGCCCGACACGCCGTCGTCGCGCCGCGCGGCCGACGTGTTCTGCGCCAGCAGCCGCAGGGAGTCGGCGGCCGTGAAGTGCAGCATGCCCAGCGCGCGCCAGCCGTTGTCCACGAATGCCGGCCGCCCCAGCGTGCCCTGCACCCAGGCGCGGTTCACCCGTAAATCGGTTTCCACCGACCAGCCGCGCGGCAGAGGAAAACGCAACCCCATGTCCACGATGGCGTTGCCGCCGCTGCCTACGCGGTCCGCATCCACGTCGAGCTGGCGGCCCAGCGTCACCTCCGCGTTCAACCGGGTCATCCACGGCAGCGGCGACGATTCGAAGCCGAAGTGCACGGCCGGCGTATCGTGCAGGCGCCCCGTACGGCGCCCGCGCTGCCGGTCGAATCCCAGGTTGGCCCACAGGTTGGTTTGCCGCCCGCTGCGAAACCAGATCCCCGGCTGCAGCTTGCGCTCGACGACCTGGTTGGCCTGCTGCCCCAGCCGCGTATCGGACAGCGTGCGGATCTCGTGCACGCCCAGGTGCGCTTCGAATTCGTAGAGCTCCAGCTGGGCGTCGGCCAGCGACAGCGTGCGCGCGCCGAGCCGGCGATTGACGTTGACGTCGGTCTTGATCACGCCCGCCTGCGGCACGAAGCCGTTGTCGTTCACAAAGCCGGGCGTGACCGCTTC
>JBEVMD010000616.1:0-6158 GCA_040508835.1 Duganella sp.
CGCGCGCTGCTCGGCGCCGGCCACGTGCTGGCCGGCGCCGCCGACATGGCGCCGTTCGTGACCGACCAGCGCGGGCGCTACACGGGCCGCGCGCTGGCCGTGCTGCGTCCCGCCACCGTGGACCAGGTGGCGGCCGTGGTGCGCGCCTGCGCGCAGTGGCGCGTGCCCATCGTGCCGCAAGGCGGCAACACGGGACTGGTGCTGGGCAGCGTGCCCGATGCGGCCGGCGCGGCGGTGGTGCTGTCGCTGGCGCGCATGCACGCCATCCGCCACGTCGACGCCGTCAACCGCACCATGACAGTGGACGCGGGCTGCATCCTGCAGCAGGTGCAGGAGGCAGCGGCCGCGCAGGGCTGCCTGTTCCCGCTGTCGCTGGCGGCCGAGGGTACTTGCACCATCGGCGGCAACCTGGCCACCAACGCGGGCGGCACGGCCGTGCTGCGCTACGGGAACGCGCGCGAACTGTGCCTGGGACTGGAAGTCGTGACGGCGCAGGGCGAGATCTGGAACGGCCTGCGCGGCCTGCGCAAGGACAATACCGGCTACGACCTGCGCGACCTGTACATCGGCGCCGAAGGCACGCTGGGGGTGATCACGGGCGCCGTGCTGAAACTGTACCCGCAGCCCCGGGCCGCCATCACCGCGCTGGCGGCCCTGCCCTCGCCTGCCGCCGCGCTGCGCCTGCTCAACCTGATGCAGGACCACTGCGGTTCGAGCCTGACCGGTTTCGAGCTGATGTCCGGGTACTGCCTCGATCTGGTGGCCCAGCAGTTCCCGCAGTTGCCCAAGCCGTTCGGCGATCCGCATCCGCAGTATGTGCTGCTCGAGATCTCCAGCAGCGAGTCGGAGCCGCACGCGGTCGGCCTGCTGGAACGCGCGATCGGCGCTGCGCTGGACGCCGGCGTCATTACCGATGCGGTGGTGGCCACGTCGGTGGCGCAATCGAACGGCTTATGGCAGCTGCGCGAACATATCCCGCTGGCGCAGGCCCGGGCCGGCAAGAACATCAAGCACGACATCTCGCTGCCCGTGTCGCGCATCGCCGAATTCATCGCCGCCACCGGCCCGTTGCTGGACGCCGCCTTCCCCGGCTGCCAGCTGGTCTGCTTCGGCCACCTCGGTGACGGCAACCTGCATTACAACGTGGCGCCGCCGCCCGGCATCTCGAACGACGATTTCTTGACCAACCAGGACCGCGTCAACCGCGTGGTGTACGACAGCGTGCAGGCGTTCGGCGGCTCGATCTCGGCCGAACATGGCATCGGCGCTTTGAAACGCGACGAGCTGGCGCACTATAAATCGCCGGTGGAGCTGGACCTGATGCGGGCCATCAAGGCAGCGCTCGACCCGCTCGGTATCATGAATCCCGGGAAAATTCTGTGAACGGGACGGCCATGCACCCTCATCTGCGCGCGCCTTGCGCGGCCTTGCTCTGTGCGGCGGCGCTGCACGCAGTCCCTGCCGCGCATGCGCAGGACATCCATAAATGCACGACAGCCGGCAGGATCATCTACAGCGACCGGCCCTGCCCCGCCGACGCCACGACCGCCGGCGTTCTGACCGCACCCGCAGCGCCTGCCGCCGGCACGACGCCGGCCCCGGAGCTCACGCGCATGCGCAGGGAAGCGCTGGCGCTGGAAAAAGCCCGGGTCGCGCGCGAAAGCCAGGAACGGCGCGCCGACGCCAGGGCCGCGCAGGCGGCCGCCACGCAGCGCCGCAAGTGCGACCGGCTGCGCCTTCAGCGCCAGTGGGCCGACGACGATGTGCGCCGCGCCACCGCCGCCAACGCCACCACCCTCGACAAGGCCCGCATCAAAGCCCAACGCGCCGCCGACGCCTGGTCCATCGAGTGCGCACGTTGAGCGCCCGCGGCGCGCACGATGCGCAGCGACGCTTGTCGCGCTGGCTGCTGCTGGGCGAATGGCGCGCGCACCCGGTGCGCACGCTGGTGGCGATTGCCGCCATTGCCGTGGGCATTTCGCTGGGCTTTGCCATCCACCTGATCAACGCCGCCGCGTTCAACGAATTTTCTGCCGCCATCAAGGGGTTGTCCGGCGTGGCCGACGTGCAGGTGCGCGGCGCCGAATCCACGTTCGACGAGGCGGCGTACCCGGTGCTGGCCGAGCTGCCCGGCGTGGCCGTGGCGTCGCCCGTGCTGGAATTCGAGGCGTCGGTGCCGGGCGAGCGCACGCCGCTCAAGATCATCGGCATCGACGCCTTCCGGGCGGGTTTCGTGTCGCCCGACCTGATCGGCGCCCCGGCCGAGGATCGACTGTTCGACACCCTGGCCGACGACGCCATTTTCTTGTCGCCCGCTGCCCAGCAGTGGCTCAAGGCCACGCGCAGCAAGCCGCTGGCGTTCCAGCTGGGCGTCAGCACGGTCCAGCTGCGCTACGCGGGCGCGCTGCAAGGCGCGCGGGCCGGCCAGCGCATTGGCGTGATGGATATCGGCGCGGCCCAGTGGCGCTTCGACCGGCTGGGCCAACTGTCGCGCGTGGACCTGAAACTGCGCGACGGCGTCAATCGCGATGTGTTCAAGGCGCAGCTGCAGCAGCGGCTGCAGCGCGATTATCCGGGCCGCTTCCTGGTCAGCCAGCCCAACGACGATAACCAGAACAGCCGCAACGAGGGCATGAGCCGCGCCTACCGCGTCAACCTCACCGTGCTGGCGCTGGTGGCGCTGTTTACCGGCGCGTTCCTGGTGTTTTCCACCCAGGCGCTGTCGGTGATCCGCCGCCGCAGCCAGTTCGCGCTGCTGCGCGTGCTGGGCATGGAGCGCGGCCAGCTGCTGCGCCAGATCCTGCTCGAAGGCCTGGCGCTGGGCGTGGCCGGATCGGCCATCGGCATCGCGGCGGGCTACGGCCTGGCGGCCGCCGCCCTGCACTTCATGGGCGCGGACCTGGGCGCCGGATTTTTCTCGGGCGTGCAGCCCACGGTGCACTTTACGCCGGTGGCAGCCGGCGTGTATTTTACGCTGGGCGTGGTGGTGGCCCTGCTGGGATGCGCGGCGCCGGCGCTCGATGCCGCGCGCGCCAAACCGGCCGTGGCGCTCAAATCCGGCACCGAGGAAGCAGCGATCGCCCGATTGTCCACCCTGTGGCCGCCGCTGGCGGGCATCGCGCTGGCTGCCCTGCTGTCGCAGGCGCCGCCCGTCCTCGAATTGCCGCTGTTCGGCTACCTGTCGATCGCCCTGCTGCTGGTCTGCGTGATCGCGCTGATGCCGCGCCTGGCCGGCGCCGTGTTCCGCGCCGCGCACCGGCGCTGGACGGCAATCAATGCCCGGCGCCCGGGCGCATCCGCCGTGGTCACGCTCACGCTGGCGCGGCTGGCCAACGCGTCGAGCCAGGCCGGCATCGCGCTGGGCGGCGTGCTGTCGAGCTTTAGCCTGATGGTGGCCATGGCCATCATGGTGGCGAGCTTCCGCGTGTCGCTGGACGACTGGATGCGCCACATCCTGCCGGCCGACATCTACATCGGCACCGTGAGCGGCGGCGCCACGGCCGGGTTGCGGCCGCAGGAGCAGCAGGCGCTGGCCGCGTTGCCGGGTGTGGCCAGCGCCGACTTCCTGCGCGTGCGTTCGATCTCGCTGGCCGCCGACCGGCCGCCGGTGGCGCTGATCGCCCGCAACGTGGACAGCAACGATCCGGGCAAGGTGCTGGCCCTGGTCGGCGCCAGCCGCACGCCGCAGGCCGGCGAGCCGCCGCCGGTGTGGATTTCGGAGGCCATGGTCGATTTGTACGGCATGGACGTGGGCCAGCGCATCGCGCTGCCGTTGCAGGGCCAGCCCCGCGCCTTCACGGTGGCCGGCGTATGGCGCGATTATGCGCGGCCTACCGGGTCGATCCAGATGCGCCTTGCCGACTACCGCGCCATCACCGGCGATCCGGACACCAGCAGCGTGGCGCTCTGGCTCAAGCCTGGCGCCACCGCGGCCGCACTCGAAAAAGAAGTGAAGCAACTGCCGTTTGCCGCCGCGCTGGACATCAGCACCCCGTCCGACATCCGCGACATGTCGATGAAGATTTTCGATCGCAGCTTTGCGATCACCTATCTGCTCGAGGCGATTGCCATCGTCATCGGCCTGTTCGGCGTGGCCGCCACCTTTTCGGCGCAGACGCTGGCGCGGGCGCGGGAATTCGGCATGCTGCGCCATGTGGGCGTCACGCGCCGCCAGATCCTGGGCATCCTCGCCATCGAAGGCGGCGCGTTGACGGGGCTGGGCATCGTGACCGGTTTTGTACTGGGATGGGTCATCAGCCTGGTGCTGGTGTTCGTGGTGAATCCGCAGTCGTTCCACTGGACCATGCAGCTGCACCTGCCCTGGGGGTTGCTGGCGGCGGTGGCGGGCCTGCTGCTGTCGGCCGCCGCGCTGACTGCCTTGCTGGCGGGCCGGCAGTCGCTGTCGGGCGGCCCGATACGCGCGGTCAGGGAGGATTGGTGAAACGCTTTATACAATTAATACAGTTGATGGTGGCGGCCATGGCATGGCTGTTTGCGGTATCCGGCTCCGCCAGCGCCGCGCGGCCTGAATTTGCGGCAGTCACGCCGCTGCCCGCCGGCGCCGCGCTGCGCTTCCCTGCCGATTACGGCGCCCATCCCGACTTCAAGACGGAGTGGTGGTACGTGACCGGCTGGATCGACACCGGCGACGGCAAGTCGCTCGGTTATCAGGTCACGTTCTTCCGCAGCGCCACCGAACATGACCGCGCCAACCCGAGCCGTTTCGCGCCCAAGCAGCTGATCATCGGCCACGCGGCGCTGTCCGATCCGGCCAACGGCAAGCTGCTGCACGACCAGCGCAGCGCGCGCGAAGGACTGGGCCTGGCGTATGCGAAGGTGGGCGATACCGACGTCAAGCTCGAAGACTGGCGCATGACGCGCCGGCCGGACGGCGCCTACGCGATCCGGGTGGACGCCGCCGGTTTCAATCTCGACCTCACGCTCACGCCGTCGCAGGCGGTGCTGCTCGAGGGCGAAAGCGGTTATTCGCGCAAGGGTCCGCGTCCGCTGCAAGCCAGTTATTACTACAGCGAGCCGCACCTGCACACCACCGGCACCGTGACCCGGGGCGGCAAAGCCATCGCCGTCAATGGCGCTTCCTGGCTCGATCACGAATGGTCGTCGCAGGTGCTCGACGCCGACGCCACGGGCTGGGACTGGATCGGCGCCAACCTCGATGATGGCGGCGCGCTAATGGCTTTCCAGATCCGCAGCAAGACAGGTGGTAAACTATGGGCCCACGCGACATGGCGCGACGCTTCCGGTAAGATCACGCAGTTCGCGCCCGAGCAGGTGGATTTCAGCCCGCAGCGGCGCTGGCGTTCGCCGCGCACCAGGACCGAATACCCGGTGGCCATGCGGCTGACCACCGGCTCCGTGACGTGGCAAGTGGAGCCGCTGCAGGACGACCAGGAACTCGATTCGCGCCGGTCCACGGGCGCCGTGTACTGGGAAGGCGCGGTCACGCTCAGCCGCGACGGCAGGCGCGCCGGCCGCGCCTACCTGGAACTGACGGGTTATGTCCGCCCGATGAAATTGTAGTAATGATGTAATAACCAGATAAGCCACACGATGACCAATAGCTCCACCGCCAATAGCTCCACCGCCAAGAGCACAAACAGTACCACCGGCAGCCCCGGCGCCGCCGGCATCCCCCCTGCGCCAGCCGCCGCGCCGTCCACTGCCCGCATTGCGGAAAAAGGCAGCCTGGCCACCTTGCGCGGCTTGCTGCCGTTCCTGGCGCCGTATAAAAAGCAGTTCGCCATGGCCGGCCTGGCGCTGCTGGTGGCCGCCGGCGCCACGCTTGCCATTCCCGCCGCGTTCAAGCAGATGATCGACCTTGGGTTTGGCGCCGCCGGCGCCGGCGACAAAAGCATCGAGCACGTGGACCTGGTGTTCCTGGCCCTGTTCGGCCTGGCCACGGTGCTGGCACTGGCCACGGCCGCGCGCTTCTACACCGTGTCGTGGCTGGGCGAGCGCGTGACCACCGACATCCGCGATGCCGTGTACAGCCACGTCGTCACCCAGAGCCCCGAGTTCTTCGAAACCACGCAAACGGGCGAGGTTCTGTCGCGCATCACCACCGACACCACCCTGATCCAGGCCGTGGTAGGCACCAGCATCTCGATGGCGCTGCGTAATTCGCTGCTGTTCATCGG
>JBEVMD010000001.1:0-8193 GCA_040508835.1 Duganella sp.
GCAAAAAAATTGGATACCCGCCTTCGCGGGTTTGACGGTTTCGGGGCTAAGGGTTTTAACCCGCCAGACGAATCATACCTGCTGCCACGGTCGGGTGGGTCACTTCACCGATCAGGATAAAAGCGCCGGTGGCGCGGATGTCAGTGTAGGCGTCGGCGGCCAGCGGCTGCTGTACGGTCAGACCGACGCGCGCGATGTCGTTCAACTTGAGACCTTCGGCGCCGTGGCGCTGCTGGGTATTAATGTCCAGCAGCGAGTCGATGGCCGTGATCTTGGCCGACGTCTGCCTGGTGCCGTGCTTGAGCCAGTATTTGCGGCGCTGGTCCAGCGGCTCGTCCGACATCCAGCACACGTCCGCTTTCAACGTTTTCAGCAACGTCGCCGGCTGGTCCGCGCCCGCCAGCAGATCGCCGCGCGAAATGTCCAGGTATTCGTCGAGCAGCAGCGTGACCGACTGGCCCACCACGGCCGACTGGTGCGAGCCTTCCAGGGTGACGATGTCCTTGACGGTGGCGCTCTGGCCCGAGGGCTGCACCACCAGCTTGTCGCCCACCGATACTTTACCGGCTTCGATGCGTCCCATGTAGCCGCGGAAGTCGTTGGCTTCGTGGCCGTTGTGGCGCGCCACCAGCTGCACCGGGAAGCGGAACGGCGCGTTGTGCGATTCATCGTACACCGACAGCGATTCGAGCAGTTCGATCAGGGTAGGGCCCTGGTACCACGCCAGCTTGTCGCTCTTGTCCACCACGTTGTCGCCGGTAAGCGCCGACAGCGGGATCGGCGTCACATCCTTCAGGCCCAGCGACGCGGCAAATTCCTGGTACGCCTTGACGATGCGGTCGTAGATCGCCTGGTCGTAGTTCACCAGGTCCATCTTGTTGACGGCCACGATCACGTGCTCGATCTGCAGCAGGTGGGCGATGGTCGAGTGGCGCTTGGTCTGGATCAGCAGATCCACGCCACCGTCTTCGCGCAGCTTCACCTTCGACACGTCCACCAGGATGATCACAGCGTCCGCAGTGGACGCGCCGGTGACCATGTTGCGCGTGTACTGCTCGTGGCCTGGCGTGTCGGCGATGATGAACTTGCGCTTGGGTGTGGCGAAGTAGCGGTATGCCACATCGATGGTGATGCCCTGTTCGCGTTCCGCTTCCAGGCCGTCGGTGAGCAGCGACAGGTCGACCGTGTCGCCGACCGTGCGTTTGTGCTTGGAGCGCGACATGGCGTCCAGCTGGTCGGCAAAGATGCCCTTGCTGTCGAACAGCAGGCGGCCGATCAGGGTGCTCTTGCCGTCGTCGACGGAACCGGCGGTGATGAAGCGCAGCAGTCCGCGCTCGGTCAGATTCTCGTTCGGGGTGTCGGTGCGTGCGTTCATCAGAAGTATCCTGCTTTTTTACGTTTTTCCATCGAGGCTTCGGAAGTCTGGTCGTCCATGCGGGTGGCGCCGCGCTCCGTCACTTGCGTGACGGCCGTTTCGGCGATGATCGCCTCCAGCGTGGACGCGTCGGACGACACGGGGCAGGTGCACGAGATGTCGCCCACGGTGCGGAAGCGCACCACTTGCGTTTCCACGGTTTCGCCATCGCGCGGCGGGGTCAGGTCGGTGAGCGGCACCAGCAGGCCGTTGCGTGGAATGACCTGGCGTTCGTGGGCAAAATAGATCGGCGGCAGTTCCAGCTGTTCGCGGGCGATGTACTGCCACACATCGAGTTCGGTCCAGTTGGAGATCGGGAACACGCGCATGTTCTCGCCCGGATGGACGCGCGTGTTATACAGGTCCCACAATTCCGGGCGCTGCGATTTCGGATCCCACTGGCCGAATTCGTCGCGGAACGAGAAGATGCGTTCCTTGGCGCGGGCCTTTTCCTCGTCGCGACGGGCGCCGCCGATGCAGGCGTCGAAACCGTGTTCGGCGATGGTCTCGAGCAGCGTGACCGCCTGCGCGGCATTGCGCGAATCGGTTTGCGGATTGCGCAGGCGTACCGTGCCCTTCTTGATCGACTCTTCGACGGAACCCACGATCAGGCGCTCGCCCAGTTCGGCCACGCGCTTGTCGCGGAACGTGATCACTTCCGGGAAGTTATGGCCCGTATCGACGTGCACCAGCGGGAACGGGAATTTACCGGGGCGGAAAGCCTTTTCGGCGATGCGCAGCAGGACCACCGAGTCCTTGCCGCCCGAGAAGAGCAGGGCGGGATTGGAGCACTCGGCCGCCACTTCGCGCATGATGTGGATCGCTTCCGATTCCAGGGCGTCGAGGTGGCGTGCGTTGACGTGCACGGCGTGATTGTCAGCTAAAGCGTTCATATGTACTTGCCTATTTTGTTGTCGTATCAAGCCACGGATTTAATGCGTATCAGTTTGCCGTCCACCATGTGCAGGCCGCATTCCTTCGAGTCCGGATTTTCCCACCACCAGCGGCCGGCGCGCACGTCCTCGCCCGGTTGCACGGCGCGGGTGCAGGGCGCGCAGCCGATCGACGGGAAGCCCTGGTCGTGCAGCGCGTTATACGGCACGTCGTTGGCGCGGATGTAGTTCCACACGTCTTCCTCCGACCAGTCGGCCAGGGGATTGAACTTGACCATGCCGTGCGCTGCATCGTCTTCCTGCACGTGCAGTTCTGCGCGCGTGGTGGACTGCGCGCGGCGCTGTCCCGTCACCCAGGCCTTTTTGCCGGCCAGGGCGCGGCCCAGCGGCTCCACCTTGCGGATGCGGCAGCATTCGCGGCGCATGTCCACGCTGTCGTAAAAGGCGTTCAGGCCATGATTGGCGACGTAGGCGTCGACGGCTTGCGGTTGCGGCTTGTACAGTGCGATCTCGTAGCCATCGTAATGGGCCTTGACCTTGTCCAGCATGTCCAGCGTTTCGGGATGCAGGCGGCCGGTCTCCAGCGAGAAGATGCCGATATCGAGTTTCGATTTCAGTATCAGGTCGGTCAGCACCATGTCTTCGGCCGCCAGGCTCGACGCAAACACGGCCGGGGAAAAATCGCTGGCGATGCGCGACAGCGTGGCGCTGCTGTCCGCAATCAGCTTGCTCAAATCGTTCATGACAGTTCCCATCAAACGCCGGCGGGGGTAGCCCGGGAGTGCCGGCGGAACAGCGGTACTTTCTGGTCCACCGACGCCTGGTAGGTTTCCGAGAAATCGGACAGGCCCTTGAGCGCGTCGTGCACGTCGCGGTCCGACCGCACGGCAAAGGCGTCGAAGCCCACGCGGTGCATCTGGAACAACTGGTCGCGCAGCACGTCGCCGATTGCCCGCAGCTCGCCGGTCCAGCCCAGGCGCACGCGCAGGTTGTAGGCAATCGAGTAGCCACGGCCGTCGGTGAACTTGGGGAAGTCCACGGCGATCAGCGCGAACTGCGCCAGGTCGTCCTTGATGTCTTCGGGGCGCTCGTCGCTGGCGATCCACACGCCGATCTCGCCAGCGGCTGCGCGCGCGGCCAGCAGCTCGCGCTGCACCCGCCACACACTTTGCGGCACGATGATCCGGCCTTCGGGGACGGGCACGGTGGCCGGGTCGATGGCGGGCGCGCCTTCCACCGGTTCGGCCAGGCGCAGCACCAGCCAGCCGTCTTCGACCACGTCGCGGCCCTTGATGATCAGGTGTTTTGCGCTTTGATTCACTGCGTCAGACATATTCATCCTCTCCAACCAGGCGACCGCCTTTTTCGGCAATCGGCGTGGCATACACAAATTCCTTGAACGGCGCCACGCCCAGACGCTGTGCGCAGTCGGCAAACGATTCGTCCTCGAAGCGCTCGCGCACATACACTTGCAGCAGGCGGTCGATCACTTCCGGCATTTGCAGCGCGGAGAACGACGGTCCGATGATCTTGCCGATGGCGGCCTTGTTGCCCTGCGAGCCGCCGATGGAGACCTGGTACCATTCGCTGCCGTCCTTGTCGACACCGAGCACGCCGATGGAGCCGACGTGGTGGTGGCCGCAGGCGTTGATGCAGCCCGAGATATTGAGTTCGATCTCGCCGATGTCGTGCTGGAAGTCGATATTGTCGAAGCGCTCCGCAATCGAGGCGGCAATCGGAATCGACTTGGCATTGGCCAGCGAGCAGAAGTCGCCGCCGGGGCAGCAGATGATGTCGGTGAGCAGGCCGATATTGGGCGTGGCCAGGCCGTGCGCCTTGGCTTCCTGCCACAGCGCGTACAATTGCGACTGTTCGACGTCGGCCAGCACGATGTTCTGCTCGTGGGTGACGCGCAGTTCGCCAAAGCTGTAGCGGTCCGCCAGGTCGGCCATGAAGTCGATCTGTTCGGCGGTGGCGTCGCCCGGCGGCACGCCCGGCTTTTTCAGCGACAGCACCACGGCCGCGTAGCCGGGCTGCTTGTGCGGCTTGACGTTGCGGGCGATCCAGTTGGCAAAGGCTTTGTTGCTGGTGTCGGCCGGTGCGGCGGCGACGACGTCGCTGTCGTCGAGCTGCTTGTACGCAGGCGGCTGGAAGAAGTCGATAATGCGCTGCATTTCCTCGACCGTCAGCGTTTCCGGGCCGTCCTTCAGGTCCACCCACTCGGATTCCACCTGGCGCGTGAATTCTTCCACGCCGATGGCCTTGAGCAGGATCTTGATGCGGGCCTTGTACTTGTTGTCGCGGCGTCCGTACTGGTTATACACGCGCATCACGGCTTCGGTATAGGTCAGCAGATGCTGCCATGGCAGGAAGTCGCGGATCACGCTGCCCAGGATCGGGGTGCGGCCCATGCCGCCGCCCGCCATGAACTTGAAGCCGATCTCGCCGGCGTCGTTGCGCACCACGGTCAGGCCGATGTCATGCACGGCAATTGCGGCGCGGTCTTCCACGGCGCCGTTGATGGCGACCTTGAACTTGCGCGGCAGGGCGATGAATTCGGGGTGGAACGTGGACCACTGGCGCAGCACTTCGGCGTACGGACGCGGATCGATGATCTCGTCGGCGGCCACGCCGGCGTACGGATCGGACGTGGTGTTGCGGATGCAGTTGCCCGACGTCTGGATCGCGTGCATCTCCACCGAGGCCAGGTCGGTCAGGATGTCCGGGGTCTGCTCGAGCTCCACCCAGTTGAACTGGATGTTCTGGCGCGTGGTGAAGTGGCCATAGCCGCGGTCGTACTTGCGGGCGATATGGCCGAACATGCGCATTTGCGCCGACGACAGCAGGCCGTACGGCACGGCAATGCGCAGCATGTAGGCGTGACGTTGCATGTACAGGCCGTTTTGCAGGCGCAGCGGCACGAACTCGGCTTCGGTCAGCTCATCGGCGAGGCGGCGGCGTACCTGGTCGCGGTACTGGGCAATGCGTTCGCGCACGATAAGATGGTCGTATTGGTCGTATTGGTACATATTCTTCCTGGTTGGTCGCTTGCTAGAATCCCCAAAGTATCCGCAATAGTAATAAACTTCAGCTTTATTCCAAACTACTTAGTCTTTATTTGCTTATATAAGGATTGGGTATAAGCATGCACATTTTTCAGATCGGCCCAGAATGAACCTGCACCAACTGCGCTTCGTGCGCGAAGCTGTACGCCAGAACTACAACCTGACGGACGCTGCCAAGGCCCTGTTCACGTCGCAGCCCGGCGTCTCCAAGGCCATCATCGAACTCGAAGAAGAGTTGGGCGTGGACATTTTTACCCGGCACGGCAAGCGCATCCGCGGGCTGACCGAGCCGGGGCGGCTGGTGCTGTCGTCGGTGGAACTGATCATGCAGGAGATCGACAGCCTCAAGCGCATTGGCAAGGAGTACGCGGCCCAGGACAGCGGCAGTTTCACCATTGCCACCACCCACACCCAGGCCCGCTACACGCTGCCCAAGGTGGTGCAGGCGTTCATGGTCAAGTTTCCCAAGGTACGCCTGTCCCTCTTGCAAGGCAACCCGCAGCAGATTGCCGAGATGGTGCAACGCGACCAGGCCGACCTGGCGATTGCCACCGAATCGATCGCCGGCATCACCGGCTTGATAACATTGCCGTGTTATCAATGGGAGCACGTGGTGGTGGTGGCGCCCGACCATCCTTTGTTGCGTTACAAGGAAGTGACGCTGGAAGAAATTGCGGCTTATCCCATCATCACCTATGATGGCGCCTTCGCCGGCCGCAGCAAGATCGACCACGCGTTTGCGCTGCGCGGCCTGAAGCTCGACGTGTTGCTGGAAGCGATAGACGCCGACGTCATCAAGACCTATGTGGAGTTGGGCATGGGCATCGGCATCATCGCGGGCATGGCCTACGACGCCGAGCGCGACAAGAATCTGCGCGCGATACCGGTAGGACACCTGTTTGGCATGAACGTTTCGCGCGTGGCCGTCAAGCAGGGCGCCTATCTGCGCAGCTATATATACACCTTTATCGAACTGCTGGCCCCCACGCTCAACCGCAAACTGGTGGAGCAGGCCATGAGTGGCGATAAAGAGCACTACGAACTGTAAAACGAGAAAGCACTCCCATGATTACCAATCAGTTGGCACAATTTTATGCCGTTAACGCCGACAATTACGACCAGGTCTACGCGCGCGAAGAGCGCTTCGATGACCTCGACGACCTGCAGGAAATGGTGGCCGAGCTGTTCGAAGGCCACAAGGTGCTGGAACTGGCCTGCGGCACCGCGTACTGGACCGACCTGATCGCGGAAACCGCCGAGTCGGTGTACGCCACCGACATCGTGCCGGAAATGATCGCGCTGGCCGAAACCCGCGGCCTCGACGAGGACGTGGTCACGTTCGGCATCATGGACGCGTTCAACCTGCCCGACGGCCTGGAAGGCCAGTACACCGCCGTGTTTGCCGCCGGACTGTGGAGCCACGTGCGCCGTGAAGACCAGGAAAAATACCTGAAAGTGCTGCGCGCCAAGCTGGGCAAGGACGTGCTGCTGGTGCTGCTGGACGAAACCTATGTCGATGGCGATTCGATGGTGTTTGCCCGCACTGATCTGGAAGGCAATACGCACCAGATCCTGACGGCCGACGACGGCCAGCGCTACGAAGTCATGAAGAACTACCTGACCGACAGCACGCTGCGCAAGCGCTTCGCCGCCTCGGCCAAGCAGATTCGCATCGAGCGGCTCGAATACTACTACCTGCTCAGCTGCCGCCTGAAGTAAGTCGGGCGCGCCACCGTCAGCACCCGTCATTCCCGCGCACGCGGGAATCCTGTTTTCGCTGCTCTATTGTTGTCCTCTAACAACATCTTGGTGTTGTCATATTGTTGAAGTAATTGTTAGGCATGATTCCGCCCGTACAAGCAAATCGTGCAGCATTCTTTCAACCTTCAGTAGAGAACTTCAAGTGAAAAAACTTACTCTGGCAGCAATGATCATCGGCGGTTTCGCAGCCCAAGCCCAAGCGCAGTCGAACGTGACCATCTACGGTCTGGTCGACATCGGACTGGTCTCCGAGCGCGGCGGCGCGGCCGGCAACGTGACCAAAGTGACCAGCGGTATCGGCGGCCAGTCGCGCCTGGGTTTCCGCGGCACCGAAGACCTGGGCAATGGCCTGTCGGCCATCTTCCAGCTGGAAGCGGGCCTGAAAGCCGATGACGGCACCCTGGACAACACCCCGGCCGCAGGTGCGCCGTCGGCATTGTTCAACCGTACCGCCATGGTCGGCCTGAAAAGCAAGGATGCGGGCACGCTGACCATTGGCCGCCAGCACACCATGCTGTACAACGCGTTGAGCCAGGTGGCCGACCCGTTCGGCGCCGGCTATGCCGGCAGCATCAAGAACCTGTTCCCGACCTCGGGCAACCTGACCCGTATCAGCAACTCGCTGGTGTACAGCACCCCGACCATGTCGGGCTTCAGCGTGGACGGCCAGTATGCACTGGGCGAGCAAGCCGGCAGCAGCGAAGCGGCCCGCCAGTTCGGCCTGGGGCTGAACTTCTCGGAAGGCCCGCTGAACGTGCGCGTGGTGTACAACAACCGCAACAACGACACCGTGGCCAACCGCGTGGTGACCGAGCGCGAAACGGGCAAAAACACGGTGGCTGCCTTCAACTACGACTTCAAGGTGGTCAAGGCTTACTTTGCCTACGGCGCCAACCGTGGCCTGAACAGCTCGCCGCTGCCGGTGGCCAATGCCTACGGCTACCGCACCGCGCCGACCGTCAGCGTCGAGAGCGACGACATGCTGATCGGCGCCCAGATCCCGGTAGGCGCTGGCACCATCATGACGTCGTACACGCGCAAGAACGACAAGACCCGCTTC
>JBEVMD010000046.1:0-3192 GCA_040508835.1 Duganella sp.
ATCGAACCGGCACGCCTTGCGGCGGGAGATTTTAAGTCTCCAGTGTCTACCAATTTCACCATCGGAGCAACACAGCGCAATATTATGACACAGGCCGTGCATTACTGCCATACCGACAACAACGTGCCAGCAACCCGCTGACAGCCCGACGTTAATCGTCGCTCACAAACCGCGCGCTTGGCGCACGACCGCTGCGGCATCATGCACCAACTCGCCGATATCCTTGCCGCGCCGATGTTCCAGCCACAACACTGTCGCACCCAGCACCCACCAGGCGGGCAAGCCGGCCAGCACCATCAGCGGACACGCCACTGCTATCACCCCCAGCGCCGGCCGTGCGCCATAGAGCACTGCCAGTGCGCGCGCCGACTCGAACAGCGTCGGCCACCAGCTGTGCAGGGCGACCACCAGCGCCGGCCCCAGCAAGACAGCGGTGACGATCGAGCACGAAAAACGTACCAGCGCCTCGCGCCGGGTGCGCGGCCACATGAACAGGAACGTCAACCCGGTGGCGGCAACGCCGGCAGCGACTGGCAATGCCAATATCTGGATCAGCGCGGTGGTGGTGTCGGTAGCGGGCATGAGCGGTCTCCTGGTGTATTTGATAAATTATTGGGATAACTCAATAATAGCACCGCTATTTTTATAGTCAATAGCAAAGCTCGTCAAAATATTTTTGCCATGCTATACTTCCTTGCATGAAATCCATCTCTACCACTCTCGAATCCTGGCAGCAAGACGACGCGGCGCGGTTGCGGGCGCTGCTGGCCGCACGCGAACCGAAGCTTTCGCAGGCCGACTTCGGCGCGCAGTTCGGCCTCGGCTCGCAAGGCATGGTCTGGCAATATGTGGCCGGCAGACGGCCACTCAACATCAAGGCAGCGACGGCTTTTGCGAGGGGTCTGGGCGTGCCCGTGGACGCGTTCAGCCCCACCATCGCACTGCAGATCGCGGAAGCGTCACGCTCCGTGCATGGCGTGGACATGCCCGATGCGCGGTCGATCACCGACGACGACGATCTGGCGCCGCCCACGCTGGCGATCGAGCTGGTGTCGCTGCATCTGCAGGCCGGCATCGACGGTATCGAGACCGTACCACTGTTCGAAGACAACAGTCAGCACCACGTGCCGCGCCAATGGCTCGAGGAAAACGACTTGTCGCCGCGGGCCTTGCTGGCTATCCGCATCAAGGGCAACAGCATGCAGCCGCTGATGTACGAAGGCGATATCGCCGTCATCAACACCCGCGACAAGGCGCGCAAGAGCGGCGGCGTCTTCGCCATGAACTACAACGGCCAGGCCGTGATCAAGCGCCTGCTGTACGAGCGCCGCGAGTGGTTTCTGGCGTCCGACAATCCAGCGTTCCGCCCCGAGCCGTGCAAGGGCGCGGAATGCATCGTCATCGGCCGCATCGTACGGTTCGACCCGCGTAACTTCAAGGACAGACTGTAAGCATGACGCTCACCGCCGCCATCATGACCATCGGCCGCGTCACGCTGGCTGTCGTCATGGTGCCGCTGGAAGACACGTATGCGGAGCCCGGTGCAAGGCGCATCGCCGAGGCCCAGCGCGTATTTCCCACGTTGCCGATCATGCTGGTGTCGCCCCGTGTAGGCGGCTTCTCGCGCAGCTTCGCACATTTCGACGTCACGGGCCTGATCTCGCAGATCGATACCGACACCGTCGCCTGGCGCTTATACACAGTCGCGGACGGCGACGCCCGCACCGGGCCCCTGCCCTTTTAGAACATCGATCAATGGTGATGCATATGCTCGCCCCCATCGCGCTTGATGTTCATGGCGTCGGCGGCCGGCTTGGCTGACGCGCTTTCCGGCACGCCGGGCGCGCGCGGCGCCGGCGGCGTTTCGCCCGTCCACTCGTAGGCCACGGTCCCTGGCGGATGCCGGTACCAGCCGGGGTCCCGGTAATCGTTGCGCGCCAGGCCTTCGCGCACCTTGAGTGTCGTGAACATGCCGCCCATTTCCAGGCCGCCGAACGGGCCGTCGCCGGTCATCATCGGCAGCGTGTTTTCCGGGAGCGGCATCTGCATGTCGCCCATCGAACCGCCCTTGTCGCCCATTACCATGTAGCCCGGCACCAGCTTGTTGATTTTTTCCGCCACGCCAGTATGGTCTACCCCGATCATGGTGGGCACCTCGTGGCCCATGGCGTTCATCGTGTGGTGCGATTTATGGCAGTGGAAGGCCCAGTCGCCGGGAGCGTCCGCGACGAACTCGATGGCGCGCATCTGGCCCACGGCGATGTCGGTCGTCACCTCCGGCCAGCGCGCGGACGGCTTGACCCAGCCGCCGTCGGTGCCCGTCACCTCGAAGGTATGGCCGTGCACGTGGATCGGATGGTTGGTCATGGTCAGATTGCCGACGCGTACGCGCACCCGGTCGTCCTTGCGCACGACCATCGGGTCGATGCCGGGGAAGGCGCGGCTGTTGAAGGTCCACAGATTAAAATCGGTCATGGTGCTGATCTTGGGCGTATAGCTGCCTGGCTCGATGTCGTAGGCGCTGATCAGGAACACGAAGTCGCGGTCCACCGCGTGCTGCCTGGGGTTTTTCGGGTGCGTGATCCAGAAGCCCATCATCCCCATCGCCATCTGCGCCATCTCGTCCGCGTGCGGGTGGTACATGAAAGTGCCCGCGTTGCGCGCCACGAATTCGTAGACAAAGGTTTTGCCGGGCCGGATGGCGGGCTGGGTGAGGCCCGTCACGCCGTCCATGCCGTTGGGGAGCAACTGGCCGTGCCAGTGCACGCTGGTGTGCTCGGGCAGTTTATTGGTCACGAAAATGCGCACGCGGTCGCCCTCCACCACTTCGATGGTCGGACCGGGACTCTGGCCGTTGTAGCCCCACAGGTTGGCCGTCATGCCGGGGGCGATTTCGCGCACCACCGGTTCTGCCACCAGGTGGAACTCCTTGACGCCGTCCTTCATGCGCCACGGCAGGGTCCAGCCGTTGAGCGTGACCACGGGGTTGTAGGGGCGGCCGTTGGGCGGCGCCAGCGGAGGCGCGGTGGCGGCGGCCGGCTGCACCGGCGCTTCCGGCAGGCCGGCCGCGCCGGCGCGGCTCACCATGCCGGCGCCCACCAGGGCGGCCGCGCTGTTGGCCAGGAACGATCTGCGATTGCTCATTGCTGCACTCCTTTGCCGCCGATCGCGGCGTCCAGGTTGGCGTCCGCG
>JBEVMD010000049.1:0-8185 GCA_040508835.1 Duganella sp.
TGCACCCGGCCGAAGCCGCCCATGGCGACCTGGGCATGGTCACTGCCGACGACGCGTTTATCGCCATCTCGTACTCGGGCGAAAGCGGCGAGCTGATGACGATTTTGCCCGTGGTCAAGCGCATGGGCAGCAAGGTCATTGCCATCACCGGCAAACCGGGATCGAGCCTGGCCAATATCGCCGACGTCCACCTGAACGTGGCCGTCGAAAAAGAAGCGTGCCCGATGAACCTGGCGCCCACCACGTCCACCACCGTCACGCTGGCGCTGGGCGACGCGCTGGCCGTGGCGCTGCTCGATCTGCGCGGCTTCAAGGAAGAAGATTTTGCCCGTTCCCACCCCGGTGGCGCGCTGGGCCGCCGCCTGCTCACGCACGTGCGCGACGTCATGCGCAGCGGCGCCGACGTGCCCAAGGTGCAGGCCGACGTCAAGCTGGTCGATGCGCTGCTGGAAATTACCCAGAAGGGCATGGGCATGACCGCCATCGTCGATGCCGACGACCGCCCGATCGGCGTGTTCACGGACGGCGACCTGCGCCGCATGATCGAAAAAGTCCAGGACTTCACGCAAGTGGTGATCCGCGATGTCATGCACGCCAACCCGCGCAGCATCGGCCCGGAAAAGCTGGCCGTGGACGCCGTGGCCGTCATGGAACAGTTCCGCATCAACCAGATGCTGGTGACCGACGCCGACGGCAAGCTGGTGGGCGCGCTGCACATCCACGACCTCACGCGTGCAAAAGTCATTTAAGGTGATCCGATGACCGAACCGACCCACCTGGAACGCGCCGCGCGCGTCAAACTGATGATCTTTGATGTCGACGGCGTGCTGACCGACGGCAGCCTGCACTACGGCGCCGACGGCGAAGCGCTCAAGACCTTCAACGTCTACGACGGCCTGGGCATCAAGCTGCTGCAGGAGTCGGGCGTGCAGACGGCCATCATCAGCGCGCGCACGTCGCCGCAGGTGATCAAGCGCGCGGCCGACCTCGGCATCAGCTACCTGCACCAGGGCGGCCACGACAAACTGACGCCGTTCCGCGCGCTGCTGGAAAAAACCGGTCTCACGGCCGCGCAGGTGGGCTTCATCGGCGACGACGTGGTCGACTTGCCCATCATCGCCCGCGTCGGTTTTGCCGTGGCGGTGCCGAATGGCCGGCCCGAGGTGCTGGCGCGCGTGCACCACGTCACCGCCGCCCAGGGCGGGCGCGGCGCCGTGCGCGAAGTGTGCGAACTGCTGCTGCAGGCGCAGGGCACGCACGCGGCCGTGATGGCGCAATTCATGGTGTAACGGAGACCCATCATGCGTAAAAGAACAGCACACCGTTGGCAGCTCACGTGGATGCTGGTGATCGGCGTGTTCGTGGCCGTCGGTACGGGCTGGATCGTGCAGCTGATTAACCAGTCGGGCCAGGACACGGAGCAGGACCAGTTCCGCAGCGAGCCCGACTACATCATCGACCGCTTCAGCGTGGTGCGCATGACGAAAGAGGGCAAGCCCGCGTACATCATTTCCGGCGACAAGCTCACCCACCGGCCCATCGACGACGCCTCCGACATCGTCAAGCCGTTCATCAACACGCTTGACGGCCAGCATCCGCCGATGACGGTGCGCGCCGATACCGCGCGCGTCGACCAGGGCAACTCGCGCATCAGGTTCAACGGCAACGTCGATGCCGTGCGGCCAGCTGGCGAGAAGTCGCAGTCGATGACGCTGCAGTCGTCCACGCTGACCGTGTTCCCGGATGAGGAACGGATGGAAACCGATGCGCCGGTCGAGCTGCACCTGGGCAAGACGGTGGCCACCGGGGTCGGCATGACCGCCAATAACGCAACGCTGCAAACCCACCTGGGCGGACGCGGCAAGATTACCGTGCCAGCGCATGCGGCACGCTAAAGGAAAACGTATGAAAGTAATCATGAAACAGACGATGTGGTCGGCAGCGGTGCTGCTGGCGCTGCTGGCCGCTCCGGTCCACGCGGAAAAAGCCGATTCCACCAAGCCGATCGAAGTGAGCTTCGGCGCGCTCGACGCCGATGACGTCAAGCAGATCAAGACCTTTACCGGCGGCGTGGTGCTCACGCGCGGCACCATCCGCATGACCTCGCCCAAGGCGGTGGTCACGCAGGACCCGGAAGGCTACCAGTTCGTGGTGCTCACCGGCGCGGCGGGCGTGCAGGCCACGTTCCGCCAGCGGCTCGACGGCGAAGGCGAACAGTGGGTGGAAGGCCAGGCCGACCGCATCGAGTACGACGACAAGACCGAGCTGGTCAAGCTGATTTCCAAGGGCCGCATCAAGCGCCTGGAAGGCACCAAGATCACCAGCCAGGTCGATGGCGAATTCATTTCCTACGACAGCCGGCGCGAATACTTCGCGGTCAAGAACAACGCCAGCGGCGGCGACAATCCTGGCGGCGGCCGCGGCACCATGGTGATCCAGCCGTCGCCCAAGCGGCCGCCGATCGCGCCGGCCCAGTCGACGCCCGCGGCCCAGCCGCCAGCGCAGCCGACGGGGAAATGAGCATGGAACCGACCTGTGGCAGCACCCTGATCGTCCGCGGCCTGCAAAAGACCTATGGCAAGCGCCAGGTCGTGCATGACGTGTCCCTGCAAGTGGAATGCGGCGAAGTGGTGGGCCTGCTGGGCCCCAACGGCGCCGGCAAGACCACGTCGTTCTACATGATCGTCGGGCTGGTGCCGTCGGATGCCGGCACCATCGACATCAGCGGCGTCGACATCTCGTCGCTGCCGATCCACCGCCGCGCCGCGCTGGGACTGTCGTACCTGCCGCAGGAAGCGTCGGTGTTCCGCAAGCTGAACGTGGAAGAAAATATACGCGCCGTTCTCGAAATTCAAAAAGTGAACGGCAAGCCTTTATCCAAGGCTGAGATTGATGAACGGCTCAATACCCTGCTGGCCGATTTGCAAATCGAAAAGCTGCGCGAGAATCCCGCGCTGTCCCTCTCCGGTGGCGAACGCCGCCGGGTGGAGATCGCGCGGGCGCTGGCCACCAACCCGCGCTTCGTGCTGCTCGACGAACCATTCGCCGGGGTCGACCCGATTGCCGTGATCGAGATCCAGCGCATCGTGCGCTTCCTCAAGGAACGGCAGATCGGCGTCCTCATTACCGATCACAATGTGCGCGAGACGCTGGGCATCTGCGACCGCGCGTATATCATCAACCAGGGCTCGGTGCTGGCATCGGGCCGTCCGGACGACATCATTGCCGATGAATCGGTGCGTCGCGTGTACCTGGGTGAACACTTCCGAATGTAATCCATGAAACAGTCGTTGCAACTGCGGACTTCGCAGCATCTCGCGCTGACGCCCCAACTGCAGCAATCGATCCGCCTGTTGCAGCTGTCCACGCTGGAGCTGCACCAGGAACTGGAACAGCTCCTGACCGACAACCCGCTGCTCGAACGCCTCGACGATCCGCTCGACCATTCGCTGCGCCTGCTGTCGGACGGCGCCATCAGCCAGCAGGCGCCGGCCGGCGACGCGCCGCCCGACAGCGGGGCCCAGGAAGCGCCGGCCGCCGAGGCCGACACCTACGACGGTCCCGCTGCCGACACCGAAAGCACTACCGCCGAAGCGGACGTCGACTGGAGCGACGCGGGCCGCAGCAAGGCCCCCGACGACGAGGACGCGCGTCCGCAGCTCGAGGCCCACCACTGCACGCTGCGCGAACACCTGATGGAGCAGATGCGGGTCCTGGTGCTGGCGCAGCGCGACCGCGCGCTGGTCGAACTGATCGTCGACGCACTCGACGAAAACGGCTACCTGGAAGAAGCGCTGGAAGACATCCACGCGCGCCTGCCCGCCGAGCTGGACATCGACCTCGACGAGTTGCAGACGGCGCTGTCGCTGCTGCAGAGTTTTGACCCGGCTGGCGTGGGCGCGCGCAACGCGGCCGAGTGCCTGGCGCTGCAAATCAAGCGCTTGCCCGGCATCCCGCTGGTCACGCGCCGCATGGCCGTGGCCATCGTGGAAAAGCACCTGGCCTGGTTTGCCCAGCGCGATTTCAACAAGCTGAAAAAAGCGCTGCTGTGCGACGACGAGGATTTGCGCGAAGCGCAGACCGTGATCCGCCAGTGCAATCCGCACCCGGGCGCAGCGTTCGCGTCCGACGTGTCCGACTACGTGGTGCCCGACGTGATCGTGAAAAAATCGCGCACGGGCTGGCAGGTCAGCCTGAACAACGACGTCATGCCGCGCCTGCGCGTGAACGCCATGTACGCCAACTTGCTCAAGCAGCGCAAGGGCGAAGGCGAGGGCGCCATGGGCGCGCAGCTGCAGGAGGCGAAGTGGCTGATCAAGAATATGCGCCAGCGTTTCGACACCATATTGCGCGTGGCGCAGGCGATAGTAGAACGACAAAAGAACTTTTTCTCGCATGGCGCGGTTGCCATGCGGCCCCTTGTGCTTCGCGAAATTGCTGATACACTGGGTCTACACGAGAGTACTATTTCTCGGGTAACAACTCAGAAATACATGCTGACCCCGCACGGTATGTTTGAGCTGAAATACTTCTTTGGTAGCCATGTCGCCACCGAAGCGGGAGGTGAAGCCAGTTCGACGGCGATACGGGCACTGATCGTGCAATTGACAGGAGCTGAAGACCCTAAAAATCCTTTATCCGACAGTAAGATTGCGGACATGCTGGGGGAACAGGGCATGGTGATTGCGCGACGAACTGTTGCCAAATATCGTGAAGCGTTAAAAATCCCTCCGGTCAGTCTCCGCAAGTCTTTGTAGTCTACTGGTCCCTGCTTACTCAGCAACAATGGGTAAAGCACTGACCGTCAGCGACATTTATCTTTAGGAGTGTGTATGAATCTCACCATCAGTGGACATCATCTCGAAGTGACCGCCGCCATTCGTGAATACGTGCAGAGCAAGCTGGAGCGCGTAACACGGCACTTTGATCAAGTGATTGATATTGCTGTCATTCTGACCGTAGATAACCTTAAAGAGAAAACCAAGCGCCAGAAGGCTGAAATCAACCTGCGTCTGTCCGGTAAAACGGTCTACGTGGAAAGCCTGTCCCAGGACCTGTACGCTGCGATCGACACGCTGATCGACAAGCTGGACCGCCAGGTCATGAAGTACAAAGGAAAAGTCCAGCAGCACGGCCACGATGCGATCAAGCATCTCCCGGACAACTTCGAACCTGCTGCCGCCGCCTCATAACAGCGGCGCGACAACACCAACTAAGGGCGCTGACCGGGCGCCCTTTCTTGTTTTTGGGATTCCATGAAAATTGTTTATCTGGTTTTGGCCGCCGCCATCCACCTGCCCGCCTGGGCGTGCGAGGCACCGCCTCCGACCGTGATCGATATTGCCGCCAACAGCTATTACAACGACGCCAACCACTCCGTGATCGACCCGGCGCGGCGCGCCGACAATATCGCCAGCACGGCGCCCGTCGAACAATTTCTGGCCGGCGTGGCGCGCAGCGCCAGCCGCTACCAAGCCAGCAGCAAACCGGCCGACGCCGCGTGCGCGCTGGCCTGGCTCGGCGACTGGGCCCACCACAACGCCATGCTGGGCAAGATGTCGAGCGAGCAAGCTTATTTTGTCCGCAAGTGGACGCTGGGCGGGCTGGCGCTGAGTTACGCGCGCGTGCAACCGGCCGCCACGCCCGCCCAGCGCCAGGCCATCGAAGCCTGGTTCACCACGCTGGCCGACGCCACGCTCGTGCATGCCGACACCCGCAAGGGCAAGCGCAACAACCATTATTATTGGGAAGGCCTGGCCGTCACCGCCGTGGGCGGCGTCACCCGCAACCAGCGTTTTCTGCAATGGGGCCACGGCGTGTTCGACAACGCCATGGCGCAGGTGGCGGCCGACGGTTCGTTGCCGGCCGAGCTGGCGCGCGGCGCCAAGGCGCTGCACTACCATGCGTTTGCGGCCGCGCCTCTGGCGATGATGGCGTCCATCCTCGACCTGCAGTCGCCCGTGCTGGACCGGCTGGTGGACTTTACGCTGTCCGCCGCGCGCGATCCGTCCAGCCTGGCCAAGGCCACCGGAGTCAAGCAGGAACCGGCCGACGACCTGCCGTTCGCGGTGATTTATGCCCGCCACACGGGCCAGCAGGTGGCGCCGGCCGCAGGAGTAAAATGGCAGGCGCGCCTGGGCGGCGACCTGGCGCTGCCCAATCCCCTCGAACACTTGCATGCGGCGCCACCATCATGAGCGAACATATTTTTGCCAGCATTAACAATGGCACCGGTTGCATTACCCTCGACCGTCCCCGCGCACTCAATTCGCTGTCGCTGGACATGGTGCGCGCCATCACGCGGGCGCTGCTGGCCTGGCGCGCGGATCCATCGGTGGACGCCGTGGTAATCCGCAGCAGCAGCGACAAGGCGTTTTGCGCGGGCGGCGACATCCGCTTCTTTCACGACCTGGGCCGCGCCACGCCGCAGGGCGGCAGCGCCCTGGTCGAGGATTTCTTTACCGAGGAATATGCACTGAACCACCTGGTGCACCATTATCCGAAACCGTATATCGCGCTGATGGACGGCGTGGTGATGGGCGGCGGCATGGGCGTGGCGCAGGCGGGGCCGCCAAGCCGGGTGCGGATCGTGACGGACCGTACGAAAATGGCGATGCCGGAGACCAATATCGGCCTGTTCCCGGACGTGGGCGCCAGCTGGTTTTTGGCGCGCACGCCGGGCAAGCTGGGGCTGTACCTGGGCGTGACGGGCGCCACCATCGGCGCGGCCGATGCGCTGTACGCGGGACTGGCCGATCATTACGTCCCGGCTGCCGAACTGCCGGGGCTGGTGGCGTTATTGGAAGAAACGCCCGGTAGCGCGCTGCCGGTGGCCATCGCCGCACTGGCTGCGCCGTGGCAGGCCGCTGCCGGCGACAGCGAACTGGCGCGGCACCGCGCCGCCATCGACCGTCACTTCGGCGCGGGCCCGGTGCCGGCCATCGTCGCCTCGCTGCAGGCGGACGACAGCGACTTTGCCCGCCGCACCCTGGCCATGATGGCGACCCGCTCGCCGCTGATGATGTGCGTGGCCCATGCGCTGCAGCAGCGCGGGGCGGACATGGATTTTGCCGACTGCCTGCGCATGGAGCGCACGGCCGTGCGCCGCACGCTGGAAAACGGCCAGGTGATCGAAGGCATCCGCGCGCTGGTGATCGACAAGGACCATGCGCCCCGCTGGCAACCGGCCGCGCTGGGCGACGTGACGGACGACATGGTCAGGCGTTTTCTGGAACCGGCATGGCCGGACTATGCGCATCCGCTGCGCGATCTGTGACCGCTTACTGCTCTCTGTGGCGGATCACCACGCGTTCGTTGTCGTGGAAGTACGCGGCCAGTTTTTCGGCAATGTAGACCGAGCGGTGCTGGCCGCCCGTGCAGCCTAGCGCAACCGTGAGATAGCTGCGGTTATCGGTCTTGAACGACGGCAGCCATTTTTCCACGAACGCGCGGATATCTTCCAGCATCTCGACCGCGCTCGGTTGCGCGTCGAGGAACTCGATCACGGGCGCGTCGCGTCCCGTCAGCGGGCGCAGCGTCAGGTCGTAATAGGGATTGGGCAGCGCCCGCACGTCGAACACGAAATCGGCGTCCATTGGCACGCCGAGCTTGAAGGCAAACGATTCGAAGAACAGCGTGAGCGGTGCGCGCTCGATTTCCACCAGGTCCTTGACCCACGCGCGCAGCTTGTTGGCGCTCAGTTCGGACGTGTCGACCACGTGGCCCAGCTGCTCGATGGCCGACAGCCGTTCGCGCTCTTCCAGGATGCACTCGATCAGGGTGCGGCGCGCAGCCGGATTCTGGCCCGGGCGCAGTTCGTGCGACAGCGGGTGGCTGCGCCGGGTCTCGGAAAACCGCGCCACCAGCGAGTGGGTATTGGCAGTGAGGAACATCACGCGCACGTCGTGGCCTTCCTCGCGCAGGTGGGCCACGTCGGTAGGCAGCGTGGCCAGCGACGCGGCGCTGCGCGCGTCGACCGCCACCGCCAGCGACTGCAAGCCTTCCTCGACCAGGGTCGAGACCAGGTGCGGCAGCAGGGCCGGGGGCAGATTGTCGACGCAGTAGTAGCCGAGATCTTCCAGGACATTGAGGGCCACCGATTTGCCGGAACCGGAAATCCCGGTGATGAGGACGATACGCATAACTCAGTCTCCGCTCATGGCGAGGCGTTGCCGCTCCATGAACC
>JBEVMD010000052.1:0-10312 GCA_040508835.1 Duganella sp.
GGCCGCCCACGAAACCGCCAGCGGAAACCTGGACGTGTCCACCCGCACCGAGATGCAGGCCAGCTCGCTCGAGCAGACCGCCAGCGCCATGGACAGCCTGACCCAGGCCGTCCAGCAGACGGCCGCCAACGCCCGCGAAGCGTGCCAGCTGGCGGCCGGCGCCAGCGACATGGCGCAGCGCGGCGGCGCGGCCGTGCAGCAGGCGGTGCAGACCATGGCCTCGATCCGCGCCAGTTCGCGCCAGATCGTGGACATCATCGGCGTCATCGACGGCATCTCGTTCCAGACCAATATCCTGGCCCTGAACGCGGCCGTGGAAGCGGCGCGCGCGGGCGAACAGGGGCGCGGCTTTGCGGTGGTGGCGTCGGAAGTGCGCACGCTGGCGCAGCGCTCGGCGGCGGCGGCCAAGGAAATCAAGTCGCTGATCGCGGCGTCGGTGGCCACCATCGACAGCGGCAGCGCCTCGGTGCACCAGGCGGGCGAGCGGATGGACGATATCGTGGCGTCGGTGCAGCAGGTGAATGACATCATTGCCCGCATCAGCCAGGCCAGCGCCGAGCAGGCGCAGGGCATCGCCGAGGTCAACCAGGCGGTGGGGCAGATGGACGACGTGACGCAGCAGAATGCGGCGCTGGTGGAACAGGCGGCAGCGGCGGCCGAAAGCCTGCAGGAACAGGCCGTGCACCTGTCGCAGGCGGTGGCCGTGTTCCGCTTCGATGGCGACGGCGCCGTGGTGCAAGAAGAAAAGGCCGGCCGGCCGCTGTCACTGGCGGAACGGCTTGCTGAGAAAGCGCGAGCCCGCGAGGCCAAAGCGCCACGGCAGCTCCACGGCCTTCGAAATGCCGACGCGCGGGCCGGCTAGCACTGCCAGCGGCGCGGCGGCATCGTCGCCCTCGGGCGCCAGCAGCACGAACGGCGCCGCGTCGACGGGCAGGTTGTTGTGGGCGCGCGAGACGCCCAGCGCCTGGGCCAGCCGGCCCGGCCCGGCGCACAGCAGGCGGGCATCGTCCAGGCCGCGCCGCGCGCGCATCACGTCCAGTCCCAGCAGTGGTTCGAGCGCGCGGATCAGCACGCCCGCCCCATGGCCGTTTTCACGGCACACGATATTCAGGCACCAGTGCAGCCCGTGCGAGCGGTATACATAGCTGCGTCCCGCCGGGCCGAACATGGCGAAATTGCGCGGCGTCTCGCCGATAAAGCAGTGCGACGCCGGCTCCGTGCGGTCGTACGCCTCGGTTTCCACGATGCGCCCGCCCACGCCGTCGACCAGCAGCGTCACGCCGATCAGCTGGCGCGCCACGTCCTCGGCCGGCGCTTCGAAATCGATTCCCGCGATTATTTTACTCATCAAGACATTGTAAGGGATGCCATCAAAACTCCTTGCAACGCTGACAAAACGTTATCAAACGTGGCCGCCTGGGGCAAATAGACGACGAAGTGTGGTTGCAAAGCAATAAAACCGGCAGAAATTCGCGCTACCGGGGCCCGCTTGCGGCGATAATGTCGGGTAGACGTGCGGCGTCGGCACCGCGCTGCGCTGCGCAGGTACTGCGCCAACGTATTGCACCGATCACTGCACGGCCCCGGCCGCGGCGCCACCATTCCCGATAGTATCGAACACCATGACCCCAGTTGCAGCCCCAGCCATGCCTATGCCAGTTGAAAACGCGGTGGAAGAAGCGCTGATGCGCTCCATCCGTATTCCTCCACGGCCCAGCCTGCTGGTGGACCTGCAGCGCGAGCTGGCCAGGTCCGACCCGTCGCCGCGCCAGATCGCCCGCATCATCGGCAACGACGTCGGCATGTCGGGCGCCCTGCTCAAGCTGGCCAACTCGCCGTTCTTCGGCGCCGCCCGCAAGGCCAAGTCGGTGGAGCAGGCCATCAACTTCCTCGGCATCGACCTGTGCGCATCCACCCTCACCGGCCTGCTGGCGCGGCGCGCCATCGACGGCCAGGGCGCGGACCTGAGCGCGTTCTGGGAAATCTCGATGCGGCGCGCGCAGGCGCTGATGTTCATGTCGCGCAAGCTGCGCATCGCCCCGGCCGACATCGCCCACACTTTCGGCCTGTTCTGCGACATCGGCGTGCCGCTGCTGATGGACCGTTTTGCCGACTACGCCGGCACGTATGACGACGCCTGCCACGACCAGCAGCGCCGCTTTACCGAGGTCGAAGACGAACGCTACAGCACCAACCACGCTGCCATCGGCTGCCTGCTGGCGCGTAACTGGGGCCTGTCGCCCGACGTCTCCTGGGCCATCCTGCTGCACCACGATTACCGCGTGCTCGACGACCCGGCCACCGACGACGCCGTGCGCTCGCTGGTGGCGCTGGCGCTGCTGGCGGAAAAAGGCATCCAGCGCTTTTTCGGCCGCACCCTGTCGTACGAGTGGGAAAAAGGCGGCGAGCTGGCGTGCCAGCACCTGGGCCTGACCGAGGACGAAGTGGCCGACCTGCTCGACGAGCTCAACGAAACCTTCCATAACGAACGATAGAAACCCACCGAACCGCATGCCCAAGAATAAGCGTCCCGTCCCCCGCAAATCCGCCGCCTCGCCCGAAGTGAAGGACGAGCAAAACACCACCGAACTGTGCGCGCTGGCGCTGGACCTGTCCGATGGCGAAGCCAATCCCGACATCGTGGCCGACGCCACCCGCGCCGACCTGGCGCAGAAAGCCATCGAATTCCAGCGCCTGCTGCGCCGCCTGCTCACCCAGGGCAAGGACGAAGTGCTGTACGGCGCGGTGGAGCTGGCGCGCGACGAATCGGTGGACGGTTACCGCTACCTGAAAAACGCCATCGAGGAAGGCGCGGCCAACCTGGTGCTGCGCCGCGAAGGGTCGCCCGAGATCGAGATCGACGCCTTTGCCATTCCCGTGTTCGTGCACAGCCAGGGTGGACTCGATCCGGCCTGCGACTTCCAGGACAGCGCAGCCTACGACGCCCTGCTGGCCAGCCTGACCGGCGCCGGCCTGGAAAGCCCGCAGGCGAAAGTCGTGCTGGTGAGCCACGCGTACGACCTGGAAGAAATCGAACGCATCACCTACGGCCAGCTGCACGCCATGGTGCGCGAGGCGGCGCAGTCGCTCACCGAGAAAAAAATGACGGCCGCGCCGGCGCTCGAACGCAGCCTGGCGCACGGCTGGACACCGACCGCGTTCGGCCCGGACGACAGCGCGGTGGAACTGCGCTTCCTGCTGGGCTTTGCGCTCAAGCGCGCCGACGACGCCTTTTATAAAGTGCCGAAAAGCGAAAAGGCGGCCGACGCCTACTTTGAAAAACGCGCCGACGCGTTCCAGGCGTGGACCAGCGATTTTGCGCCCGTGGTGGCGCGCTGCCTGGGCCGCGGCCGCGGCGCCGACGGCGCCCTGACGCTGAACTTCCTGTACCAGGACCTGTTCTTCGGCGCCCGCGAGCAGGCGCTGGCGGAATACGCCACGCTGCAGATCCTCGCCACCCTGAACCAGGCCATGACCGGCCATGCGCCCGAGGCGCTGTCGGCCATCATCGCGCCCGCCGACGTGGACGACGACATGCAGCTGCGGGTGCAGCTGTCGGCCGGCGGCGCCGTGCTGGCCGAGGCCGACAAGCCGCTCGACCTCACCGCCGACCTGGAAGTGGAAGTGGACGACCTGCGCGACGCGCTGGCCAGCATCGGCATCACCGCCGTCTCGGTGGCGCTGCGTTTCGACGCCGACGGCCAGCCGGTCGAGGTACGCCCGCTGCACGGATAGTCTTTGACATCGGTCCGTTAGCGGCGGATACTTTTCCTTGAAGCGGAACCCAGATTCCGCTGCCCCGTGCGGGCGATCGAGGAGACCGTCATGAAATCGTGGACCGGATTGCGGCGTCTGCTGTTCTTTTGTGCTGGCTTGCTGGGCGGCTGCGCCAGCCTGGCGCCGGGCCCGCGACCGCCAGCCGAGCTGTTCCAGGACCAGTTGTTCGACCGGCCCGCCACGCCCATCGACACCCGCACCATCTTTGCCGTCGACGACGCCATGCAGCGTTACGTGCACGACATTGCCAGCGCCAAAAAACTGGCCGATACGCGCCAGGCCCTGTTCAACGCGCTGTACCAGCGCGACCAGCTCAAGCTCGAATACGACTCCGTCATCACCCGCACCGCCAGCGAAACCTTTGCTGCGCGGTCGGGCAACTGCCTGTCGCTGGCCATCATGACGGCCGCGCTGGCCCGCGAGCTCAACTTTGCCGTGCAGTTCCAGCTGGTCGACGTGGGCGCGGCGTGGAGCCGTGCCGGCAACCTGTATTTTTCCAGCAACCACGTCAACCTGGTGCTCGACCGCAAGCGCCTCGACAGCAGCAACGCTATCGCCAACGGTTACGCGCTGCACGCCGACAACCCGCTGGTGGTCGACTTCATTCCGATTACCGCCGTGGCCCGCGCCAGCGCCAGGCCGCTGGCGGAGCGCACGGTGGTGGCCATGTACCTCAACAACCGTGCTGCCGAACTGCTGGCGGGCGGCGCAGTCGACGACGCGTACTGGGCGGCGCGCCAGGCCGTGGCGGCCGATCCCGGTTTTCGCAACGCCTACAACACGCTGGGCGTGATCTACCAGCGCCACGGCAACCTGGCGCTGGCCGAACGCGCGCTGCGCCACGCGCTCGACGGCGCGCCCGACAACACCATTTATTTGTCCAACCTGGCGCAGACGCTGGAGCATGCCGAGCGCCCGCAGGAAGCGGCGCTGCTGCGCGCGCGGCTGCGGCTGCTGGAACCGTATCCGCCGTTTTATTTTTTCAACCAGGGCCAGGAAGCGCTGGCGCACGGCGAGTACAGCCGCGCCCGCACCTTGTTCCTGCGCGAGCTGGAACGCGTGCCCGACTACCACGAACTGCACTACGGGCTGGCCATCGCCAGTTTCCAGCTGCACGACCTGCGCGCCGCCGAACGCCATATGCAGGCCGCCGTGGACAGCAGCACCACGCGCGATACCCACGACCTGTACGCAGCCAAGCGCAACCGCCTGCGCGCGGCCGCCGGCCTCGACAGCCAGCAAGACCATCGCGAAACCACAGTAAAATAAGGGCATGGACCGCAACCCAATGCTCGACAATATCTTCTGGCACACCCTCACCGGCGCCCACGCCCGCCACGCCACGGGCACCGGCGGCGCACGCCGCTACACGGCCGGCTTCTCGCCGATCCTGGCGTTTGCCGACAGCGTCGAGCCGGACTTCGCGGCGCTGGCTCCGCACTGCGCGCCGGGCGAACTTTTTTATTGCGAGAACTGGACTGGCGCCGCCCCGCCCGGCTGGCGCATCGATGCCGAGACCACCATGCACCGCATGGCCTGGACCGGCGCCGGGCGCGGCAGCACTGCCGCCTTCGATACGGATCCCGCACCGGACGCCGTGCCGCTGCAGGCGCGGCATGCCGAACAGGCGCTGGCGCTGGCCACGCTGTGCAAACCGGGGCCGTTCGGCATCCGTACCATCGAACTGGGCGACTACTTCGGCTATGTCGACGGCAACCGCCTGGTGGCCATGGCCGGCGAACGCCTGCGGGCGCCCGGCCTGTGCGAAATCAGCGGCGTGTGCACCCACCCCGACGACCAGGGCCGCGGCCTGGCCCGCAAACTGATCGGCAAGTTGCTGCACCGCCACCAGGCGCGCGGCGACACGTCGTTCCTGCACGTCATGCGCACCAACACCGCTGCCCATGATTTATACCTGCGCATGGGCTTTGAGGATTATGTGGAAACGGTGGTGCGGGTGGTGAGCCGGGAAGGCTGAGCGAGCACTTCTTTCAACACGCTCCACTGCGCCAGCTTGGCCGCATACGCCAGCGTGTACGCCGGGCTGCTCGACGGCAACGCGACGATCCGGTAATGGGCCGCCCGTTCGCCCAGCACCTTCAGTCCCAGCTTGTGGGCAGTGCCGCCGTTGAAGGCGATGGCCGCGATGTGCGGATGGCGCGCCAGCAACTCCGCCAGGTCGTTGTCGGCGCGGTGGCGGATGTTGCTGTCGAGGCTGCCGTCGCGGTGGGCTTCGGCCACCACGTCCCACAGGCCCACGCCGTGTTGCAGCAGGGTTTGCAGACGCAGCTCGTACGGCAGCGGCACCAGGTCGACGCCGATCACGGCCGACATCAGCATCCAGAAGCGGTTTTGCTTGTGTGCGTAATATTGGGACTGGGCCAGCGATTTCTCGCCGGGCAGGCTGCCGAGGACCAGCAGCCGCGTATGGGCATCGACCACCGGGGCGAAGCACTGTTTTCTCTCCATTCCACCATCCTCGGCCATGAATGGAGGAATTGTACAGCTCAGCGGAACAGCGAGTGGCCGAACAGGGTTTGTACTGCGCTCTGGATCGGTTCTTCAGACAGCATCAGCACCAGGCTGGTGCTCACTGCCACGTATAAAATCACGGTCACAACTTTAATTTGCAGTCCGGTATTCATGACCGCCTCCGTTCGGGTGGGTGTGCATTGATTTCATCATAGTTCGTTTTTGATAATTTTTTTTGGACTTTACACAATTTGATGCGGTAATCCGACGCGGCAGTGGCTGGTCAAGTTACCGGACGGACAGCTATACTGATTTGATGCCTACACCGTTGCTATTCATTACTGCCTGCCTGATCTGGGGCTCCACGTTCTTTGCCATCACCCTGCAACTAGGGGACGTGGCGCCGGCCGCGTCGGTGGCCTACCGCTTCGGCCTGGCCGGCGCGGCGCTGTTTGCCTGGTGCGCCGTGCGCGGCGACCGCTTGCTGCTGCCCTGGCGCGCGCAGCGCTGGATGATGGCGCAAGGCCTAGCCACTTTTGCCCTCAGCTATATCTGCACGTACACGTCCGAGCAGTACCTGGTGTCGGGCCTGGTGGCCGTGCTGTTTGCGCTGATGGTGTTCTGGAATCCCCTGCTCAACCGGTTTGCTTTCGGCAGCCCCGTCAGCCGCCGCACCTTTGGCGCCGGCGTGGTGGCCATCCTCGGCGTGACCCTGCTGTTCTTCCATTCGATTGCCGGCGCCTGGCGCGAACTGCGCGCCGGCGGCAACGGCCATTTTCTGCTGGGCCTGATCCTGGCGCTGCTGGCCACCATTGCCAGCACGGTGGGCAACCTGCTGGTGGTAAGAATCCGCCGCGAGTCGCCCAACGTGCTGCTGACCATGGCGTGGTCCATGACCTGGGGCAGCCTGCTGGTGGCCGCCTGGGTGCTGGCCAGCGGCCAGCAGTTCACGCTGCCGACCGCGCCCCACTATTGGGCCGGCCTGCTGTATTTATCGCTGTTCGGCTCGGTGATCGCGTTTGCCGCCTACTTCACGCTGATACACCGCATCGGTTCCGACAAGGCCGTATACATCGGCGTGGTGACGCCCGTGATATCGGTATTGTTGTCGATCCGGCTCGAACACTATCGTCCCGGACCGCTGGAATGGGCCGGCATGGTATTGTGTCTGTCCAGCGTGGCCTGGGCCCTGAAGCCCGCTTCCTCTCCTGTTACCGCTAAAAACCCATGACCTCAGAATTGACCATCCGCCCGGCCGAGCCGGCCGACGTGACCGCCATCTTCAGCATGATTTTCGAGCTGGCCGTGTTTGAAAAACTCGAACACATGGTGGTTGCCAACGAAGCCATGCTGCACGAGGCGCTGTTCTGCGACAAGCCCACCTGCGAAGCCATCGTCGGCGAAACCGAAGGCGAGGTCGTCACCTTTGCCCTGTTCTTCCATAACTTCTCCACGTTCCTGTGCAAAAAGGGGCTGTACCTGGAAGACCTGTATGTCCAGCAATCGATGCGCGGCCGTGGCTACGGCAAGCAGATGCTGGTCGCGCTGGCACAGATCGCCATCGACCGCGACTGCGGCCGCTTCGAATGGTCGGTGCTGGACTGGAACGCCAGCGCCATCTCGTTCTACGAAGGCATGGGCGCCACCATCATGCCCGACTGGCGCATCTGCCGCGTCACCGGCGAAGCACTGACCCACCTCTCCGCCCAGCGCTAAAAAAAAATCCTGCGACACGGGAAGAAATCGCAGGACGGAACCCGGTGTCAGCGGGGAGGGAGATGTTTCAACGGCTTCACTATAGCGCCGCCTCGCACGTCCGCCGCCTGTCATTACAAAGGCTTACCCGGGCTGCAATTGCCTTACACCGCTTTACATAAACCTGTTGTCACGCCGTCCCCGCTTTTACATCCTCGCTGACGGAGCCCGGGTGGCCAGCCGCTCCAGCACTTCGAACACGGCCTGCGTGAGCAGCGCCAGCACCGCGGCCGGAATCGCCCCGGCCAGCAGCATGTCATTGTCGTTGAGCGCCAGGCCGATGGTGATGCGCTCGCCAAACCCGCCCGCGCCGATAAAGGCGGCAATCGTGGCCGTGCCCACGCTCATCACGGCCGCCGTCTTCACGCCAGCCAAAATCACGGGCAGCGCCAGCGGCAGTTCCACCAGCACCATGCGCTGCGCGGGCCGCAAGCCCAGCGCCAGCGCCGCCATGCGCAGCCCGGGCGACACCTGCAGCAGCCCGGTGCAGGTATTGCGCACGATGGGCAGCAGGGCGTACACCAGCAGCGCGACCAGCGCCGGCACCGTGCCGATCATGCCCAGCAGGGGAATCAGCAGCGCCAGCAACGCCAGCGACGGGATCGTCTGCAGCACCCCCGTCACCCCCAGCACCACCTGGCGCAGGCGCGGCGACACGGCCGCCAGCACGCCCAGCGGGATGCCCACCAGGCAGGCCAGCCCCACGGACACCAGCACCAGCATCAGGTGCTGGCGCGTCATGGGCCACAGCCGGTCGTCGAAGATCTTGCCGGCCAGTCCCGTACGCCAGAACGACGGCTTGTCCGCCGGCGCGGCCGCCGCCTCGATGCCCGCGATGCCGGCGGTGCCGGCGATGCCGCTGCCGGCCAGCCAGTCGCGCGCCACCAGCTTGAACGCCTTGCCGTCGATTTCGGCCGCCGCGTTCATGGCGATCATGGCGTCGGCGTCGATCCGTCCCTGCAGCCGGCCGATGGCTTGCCAGGCGGCGGGAAAACGCTGCGCGGCGTCGAGCCGGTACAGCAGCACGGCGTCGTAGCGGGGAAAATAGGCGCGGTCGTCGTCGAGCACGCGCAGCCGGTACTGGCGGATTTTCGCATCGGTGGAATAGGTGTCGATGACGTCCGTCTGGCGCTGCTGGAGGGCGTCGGCGGCGATGCCGTGGTCCAGTCCCTCGGGACGCTGCGGCAGGCCGTAGCGCGCCGCCAGGCCCGGCCAGCCGTCGGCGCGGCCGATGAATTCGTGCGACAGCCCGAAGCGCAGCGTCGGTTGCGCGGCCAGCGCGCTGACGGTCTTGACGCTGGCGTCCTCGCCGCGCATGGCCAGCGCATAGGTATTGTTAAAGCCCAGCGGCACGGCCACGCCCAGGCCCATGGGCGCCAGTTCGCGGTTGATCTGCGCGAGCGACGTGGCCTGCGGATGCTTGAGGATTTCCAGGTCGATGGTGCCCAGATATTCGGGATAGACGTCGATGCGCCCGGCCTGCAGGGCGGCCAGCACGATGGCGGTATTGCCCAGTCCCTGCAGGTGCGCCACCCGGGCGTGCGGCGCGGCCACCTGGGTGAGCACTTCGCCCAGGATGTACGACTCGGTAAAGCGCTTGGAGCCGATGTGCAGCGTGTCGTCGGCGCGCGCTGCGCCACTAAACACGTGAAGGATCAAAATGATCGTCAGCCAGACAGGCAGTCTTCCTCGCACAGGCACTCCGGATTGATAGTCAATCCGGCAAGCTTACCACTACCCCCGCGTGGACCACGCCCTGGCACGGATTAAAGCCGATCGCGTACGACAGGTCGGCCGGCCGCTTGATGCGCCACAGCGCGAAATCGGCCTGCTTGCCCACCTCCAGCGTGCCCAATGTATCGTGCAGCCCCAGCGCGCGGGCCGCGTGGCAGGTGGCGCCGGCCAGCGCTTCGCGCGGCGTCAGGCGCCACAGCGTGCACGCCATGTTCATCGCCAGCAGCAGCGACGTCATGGGCGACGTGCCGGGATTGCAGTCGGTGGCCACGGCCATGGGCACGTCCAGCGCGCGCAGGGCGCTGACGGGCGGCGCCATGGTGTCGCGCAAAAAATAGTAAGCGCCCGGCAGCAGCACGGCCACCGTGCCGGAAGCGGCCATGGCGGCAATGCCGTCCGCGCCCAGGTGCTCCAGGTGGTCGGCCGACAGGCCGTCGTAGCGCGCCACCAGTTCGGCGCCGCGCTGGTCCGACAACTGTTCCGCATGCAGCTTGACCGGCAAGCCGAGCGCGCGCGCGGCCGCGAACACCCTCTCGGTCTGCGCGTTGGTGAAGCCGATCCGCTCGCAGAAGGC
>JBEVMD010000054.1:0-4926 GCA_040508835.1 Duganella sp.
CGGCCGCGTGACGCTTGCCACCGGCGCCGGCGTGGTGCTGCTGGCCATCGGCCTGCTCACGCAGTTGGAGATGGGACTGGGCGCGCCGCAAACCACATGGCTGCGCTACTACCAGAAAAGCGCCGCGCTGCTGGCCATCGGCTGCGGCGCTGGCGCCCTGCTGCGGCTGTGGGCGCAGCGGTCCGGACCGCGATTCTCGCCTGCGAGCCAGCGCGCCACCGAATGGGTGCTGGCCGGATTCGCCGCCGTGGCGCTGGCGGGACTGGCGCTGCAGGTACTGTGGGGCGACGAGGGCGGCGTGTTCGACCTGCAGCCGGTGGAACTGGCCAAGCTGGCGCTGGCCGCGCTGACCGCGCACTGCCTGGCGCTGCGTTTCGGCTGGCATGCCGACGCGCCGCATCCGGCCGACCACGGTGCGCGCTGGCTGCGGCTGGTCGCGCCCGCGCTGCTGTTCCTGGCGCTGCTGGGCGTGGCGCTGGTACAGGTGGACGATTATTCGCCGCTGATCCTGCTGCTGGTGTGGTGCGCCGCCATGGCGCTGGCCTATGCGCTGATCGCCCGCCAGCGCGGCTTGACAGCCGTAACCATCGCGCTGGCGCTGCTGGCGGCGGGCGCGGTGGCGTGGCTGCGGCTGGCCGGCGGCGATGACCTCGTGCGCTGGGGGTTTTACGCGGACCGCTTCCAGGTGTGGCTCGATCCGGCGCAGCATCCGCACACGGGCCAGCAATTGCTGCTGGGCGCGCGGGCGATTGCGGAAGGCGGCTGGTTCGGCGCCGACGGCTGGCTGGGATTGCGCTCGCTGGGCGGGAACGCCGGCGCCGTGCTGCAGATCCCCGCCGTGCAGGACGATTTTGCGCCCACCTTTTTCATCAACCGCCACGGTCTGACGGGCGCGCTGCTGCTGTGGGGTGCCCAGGCGGCCCTGCTGGCCGGCATTGCACTGGCAGCCTCCCAGGCATGCCGGCAAGGCGCGACCGCCCGCAATTACCGCCAGGCGTGGGCCGCGCGCCTGCGCTATTTCGCCCTGTGCGGCGGCGGCGCCTTCGTGCTCGGACACTTGCTGCTGTCGTGGGGCACCAACCTGGCGATCTTCCCCGTCATGGGCCAGCCCATGAGTTTTTTGTCGGCCGGCGGCAGCCACCTGCTGTTTTTCCTCTGCCCCCTGCTAACGTTCAGTGCCATGAGCGCACCATCTTTAGAGGGAGAATGACCATGCCGATCTATGTCCAACACGAAGTCCTGGGCCGTATTGCCGACGTCTTCAACGCCGAGGCGATCTGGCAGGCGCCGGGCCTGGCGCTGTTCTCGCGCCGCCCGCTGCTGCGCGACCTGCTCGAGCGCAGCCCGCGCGAGCATCGCGGCCGCGCCGCCACGCGCTGCTTCTCCCACGTGACGCTGGTGCTGCCGCAGGAAGACGTGGACGACGACTACCACCTGACGCGCGGCGCCCGTGCGCGCGACCTGGCGCAGACGCTGGCGTCGCTGCACCAGAAGGACTTCGGCGACCTGCTGGGCAGCGACCAGGTGCGCTACGACGTGGTGGGCGCGGAAACGCTGGCGCCGGGCGAAATCGCCGTGCGCTTCGGCCACGCCGTGTACCTGCCGGCACCCGACGAAAAAATCCTCTACAACGTGAGCGTGTCGCGCGACAGCGCGATCTGGCATCCCGTCTGCCCGATCTACCCCAGCCAGCGCCTGGCCCTGATCGGCGGCCAGGGCGGCGCTGGGCACGTGGGGCCCGCCGGCTGGCCGTTCGGGCCCGATGGCGCGATCCTGATCATCAACGACGGTCCCGATGCGGTGCCGGTGGTGGAGATGCGCCCGCGCGGCGACTTCGATTGTCGCTTCGACCCGCGCAGCGGCTACTACACCATCAAATCGCTGCGCAACGAAGCGGGCGGCAGCGCGCGCCTGCTGCTGAAAATCGCGCGCAGCGGCCGCGCCGTGCCCGCAGTCCAGGCCCCGGTCGCGCCGATGGTGCCGACCATGCCGATGATGCCGACCATGCCGACCATGCCGATGGTGCCGGTAGCGCTGCCAGCACACCCGACAACGCGGGTAATGCCGGCTGCGGATGCCGGTGCCGGCGCCACCGCGTCCACGCCGCGTCCCGCCGTGTGGCAAAGCCGCGCCGACGGCATGCCGCTCGACCTCACGGCCATCCCCGTCAGCCACAAGCCCGTCAACCTGCCCGGCGAAAGCGACGCCACGTATGCCCCCCTGGCCCAGCAGCGCGTGCAGCTGGTGGCGCTGGCGCTGCCGCGCCTGAGCCGCTACCGCGACACGGGCGCCCAGGCGCTGGAGCTGCCGTTCGACCAGACCCTGTCGCTGTCGCCCGCCGCCCTCGATGCGCCGGCCATCAGCTTCGTGATCGACGCGGCCGACAACCTGTACGCCTGCACGGCCGAAGGCAGGCAGCGCATCACGGCGCCGGCCACCTTCACGCCGGTGGACGCGCGCACCATGCGCCTGCTGCCAACCGCGCCGCAGATGGCCGACCGTTACCACGCCATGCTGTGCCTGGCGCAGCCCGTGGGCGCCGCGGTCGCCAGCGGCGCGCGCTTTACCTTCGGCCGCAGCTCGCCCATGCTTGCCGCCCTGCGCCTGCTCGATTCTCCCCGCTTCATCCGCCGCGCCGATGGCGATGCAGCGCCCAGCACCGCCAGCGCCGACCGCATCGGCCTGTCGCGCAATGCGTTCAGCTTCGAGGCGTCGGACCAGGGCTACCGGATCGGACGCCTGAGCGCCACCCAGGCGCTGTATCACCTGGACGAACGCATGGCCTACGTGGGCGCGATCGCCGCAACGGGCGACGCCAACGCCGATGCGCCATACCTGCTGCCCCACGGCCACCACCTGGTGGCGGGTCATTACGTGCTGCGCTTCGACGCCTGAGGAGACGCCATGGAACCCGCCAAACTGTGCGCGGCCTTTGGGGCGGGCCTGGTGCTCACGCTGTGCCTGGCCGCGTACCTGACGCCGCGCAGCTGGTGGCGCCGCCTCAACGCACGCGCGCTGCTGATCGCGGGCGTGGGCGCGTGGGTTTTCGGCAGCCTGATACTGGACGCGCTGCCGGGCGCGCAGCCGGTGGTTGCCGCCACGCTGCCGGTGCCGGGCGCCGGTGCGGTCGATCAACCGCCGTCCATGTTCGCGGGCCGGCAATTCCACGTCCACCGCGCCCTGAACCTGCGCGCCACGGCCGGCGTCGACGCGCCGCGCCTGCGCACCGTGCCGGCCGGCGCCACCGTCACCGCCACCGGGCGGCGCAACGGCGACTGGTGGCAGGTCACGGCCAGCGGGGATGGCGGCGAATGCACGGGATGGGTCAGCAGCCTGTGGCTGCGGCGCGACGGCGACGCCACCGAGGCGCGGCCTTGAGGCGCGCCGGCTGCGAGGCAACCCCGGCGCAAAATCCGGAAGCGGCCACGGACGCAGCCCCGGATGCCTTCCCGGCTTCCGGCACGGCCGCCAGAATTTCAGCTAAGCTGTGGTCTTTCGCCTCCCGCGCCCAGGCGCCCGCCACGATGACCCGCATCAGCGATCCACTCGACTTCGGCCCCGGCCTCGCCATTGCCGCCCGCAGCAGCGCCAGTATCAGCAAGCTGCAGGCGCCCGAAAACCAGGACAACCTGCTGCTGATCGACGCCGCCGGCCGCGCCGTGTTCCTGCGCGACCAGCGGGAACACGGCACGATCGTGGCAGGCTGGCCGCCGGGACATGTGCGCGTGGCCGTGATGGACGGCATGGGCGGCCATGGACACGGGCGCGAGGCGGCGGAAGCCGTGGCTGCCGGCTTGCTGCGGGTGCCCGCTTGCACCACGCAAGCGCAACTCGACAGCCGGCTCGATGCGCTGCACGGCGAGCTGCAGGCGCATTTTCACCAGCCGGGCGACGCCGACAGCTTGCGCCGGCCCGGCACCACGCTGACGCTGCTGGAGATCGCGCCAGGCCAAGCGCCGCTGCTGTACCACGCGGGCGATTCGCGCCTGTACGAAATCACGCGGCAGGCCGCGTCGCCGCTCACGGTGGACCACGTGCCGGCCACCTGCTTCGCCATGCACGGCCTGCTGGGCGAGCAGGAATGGTGGCAGCAGGTGCACGGCGAGCACCGGCCGCAGATCTCGCAGGCCTACATCCTCGGCAACGCCTTCGCCAATCCGCAGGTGCTCGAAGACGGCCTGCTGGCCCTCGACGACCAGCGCCTGCCGCCTTTTTTGCGTCAGCTGGGCGACCGCCGCGCGCTGACCGTGCGGCCCGACGCCCTGTACCTGCTGGCTACCGACGGCTTCTGGTCGTGCGGCCGGCCGCTCGAGTGGACCGCGCGCTGGCCCGCGCTGATGGTGCGTCCCGGTTTTGCGCCCGGCGCCGCGCTCGACGCGCTGTTCCTCGACTACGCCGAACATCCGCCGCGCGACCTGCACATCGATAACCTGACCGCCATCGTGCTGCAGTTTGGCGCGCGGCCGCCCGATGCGGCACGCGACAACGTTGACGAAACGGCACTGCCGGCGGCAGCGACCCTCGGCTATCTTTGAACGCGGATCGTGCCGGCGCGGCATGAACGGTGAGCACTTTGTTATCGCTTGCGCGGGAATTTGTCGCGCCCCGTGCACAGCGCCGGGGCGGGCGCAAAAATAAGACGACCGGATGCACCTTTAAGTGGCAAACCGCACGCAAACCGCATAAACTGGCGGTATCCCATCGGTTGGTTCGTCATGAATAAATGCAGTAATGCCCAGCACCCGCACTGCACTTACTGGGTCATGCCTGGAAATCACACTTGCGAAGGCGGCCACGCCCAAGCGGAAGCTTCCAGCTATGCCCTCCTAAGCGCGCTGCGCACCACTCGTTCCGGCGCGCCGGCATCGACGCTCGGTGCTGTCCTTGCCGCTGCCGAACCGGCCGCACCGATGTCACCGATGTCAC
>JBEVMD010000055.1:0-3305 GCA_040508835.1 Duganella sp.
CTCGCCGCCGTCACGCAGATATTGACTGCGGTGGGCGCGCTGACCCTCGTGTATGCGTTCCGCCATGGCAAGGCGCTGATGGTGTCGCCGCTGGTAAACGCCGGCGCCCCGCTGCTTACCACCGTGATCGCCATGGCGCTGGCGTCGACCGTGCCCACCGGCTTGCGCCTGGCCGGCATTGGCCTGTCGCTGGCGGCCGCGCTGTTGCTGGCATTGCAGCCGGACGACGGCGGCACCGAATCTATTTAAGCAGCCAAGGAGCGAAGGAGCTAACGATGGACTATTTATTGAACCTGGTGCGCCGTCACAAGGCCGGCGAACCTGTCGGCATTCACTCGGTGTGTTCGGCGCACCCGCTGGTGATCGCCGCCGCCATGGACACGGCGCTGGAGCGCGGCCTGCCAGTGCTGATCGAGGCGACCTCGAACCAGGTCAACCAGGATGGCGGCTACACCGGCATGACCCCGGCCGCGTTCCGCGATTTCGTGTACCGCATTGCCGACGCCACCGGCCTGGCGCGCGCCCGCGTGCTGCTCGGCGGCGACCACCTGGGGCCGAACGCCTGGCAAAGCCTGGCGCCCGAGGCGGCCATGGCCAAGGCCGACGTGCTGATCGACCAGTATGTGACAGCGGGCTTTCGCAAGATCCACCTCGATTGCTCGATGTCGTGCAGCGGCGATCCCGTGCCGCTGCCCGACGCCGTCGTGGCCGAGCGCGCGGCGCGGCTGTGCGCGGTGGCGGAGCGGGCGTGGCGCGCGGCCGGCGGCGCGGCGCCCGTGTATGTCGTCGGCACCGAGGTGCCGGTGCCGGGCGGCGCCCATGAAGACCTGGAGGAGCTGGGCGTCACCACGCCCGAGGCTGCGGCGCTGACCATCGCGGTGCACCGGCTGGCGTTTGACGCGGCCGGGCTGGCTGCCGTGTGGCCGCGCGTGGTGGGCCTGGTGGTGCAGCCGGGGGTGGAGTTCGACCACCACAAGGTGATCGACTTCCAGCCGCAGCGCGCGGCGGAACTGAGCCGCTTCATCGACAGCGAACCCACGCTGGTGTACGAAGCCCACTCGACCGACTACCAGACGCCGTCCAACCTGGCCGCGCTGGTGGCCGGCCATTTCGCCATCCTCAAGGTGGGTCCGGGCCTGACCTTCGCGCTGCGCGAAACCCTGTGGGCGCTGGCCGACATCGAGGAAGAAATGACGGGCGCCGGCCAGGGGTCGGATTTCAAGCACACGGTGCTGGAAGTGATGCGCGCCGAGCCCGAATACTGGCGCAAATACTACGACCACGATCCGGCCCGCGCCCGCTTCGACCAGCAATTCAGCCTCAGCGACCGCATCCGTTATTACTGGCCGCATCCGGCCATCCAGGCAGCGCAGGCGCAACTGCTGGCCAACCTGGAACGCACCACGCCGCCGCTGACCTTGCTGAGCCAGTACCTGCCGGCGCAATACGAGGCCGTGCGCGCAGGCCGGGTGCGTAACCTGCCGGTCGATTTACTCAAGGAAGGCGTGGCCAAAGTGCTGCGCCAGTACATGGATGCCTGTGCAGGCGCCGCAATCAAGGAGCTGGAAACATGTTAGTGGTAGATAAGTTGGACCGGGCAGATCACGATATTCTGGGATTGAGCACCACCGCGCTCGATGCCGCCGGCGGCGGCCTGACCGCGCGCGAAATCGCGCAACAGCCACACGTCTGGCCGCAGATCGATGCGCTGGTCACCGCCCACCGCGCGGCGCTGGACGCTTTCCTCGGCCCGCTGCTGGCGCGCCCCGACCTGCGCATCGTGCTCACCGGCGCCGGCACCTCGGCCTTCCTCGGCGAATGCCTGGCGCCGGCCATGCTGGGCCGGGGCTGGCGCGCCGAAGCCGTGCCCACGACCGACATCGTCTCCGGCCCGCAGCACTTCCTGCAGGCGGACGTGCCGACCTTGCTGGTGTCGTTTGCCCGCTCGGGCAGCAGCCCGGAAAGCCTGGCCGCCGTCGAGCTGGCAGACCAGCTGGTCAAAGACGTGCACCACCTGGTGATCACCTGCAACGCCGACGGCGAGCTGTATCGCCTGGCGCAAGGCCGCGCCAACGCGCTGGCCATCCTGCTGCCCGATGCCACCCACGACCGCGGCTTTGCCATGACCACCAGCTTCACCTCGATGCTGCTGGCGGCGGCGCTGGCGTTTGGCGTGCTGCCGGCCGGTGCTGCGGCAGCGCCATCGGCCGCCGGGGCCGGCCTGCACGTCACCGCCCTGCCGCTGCTGCAAGCGCTGGTGGCGCAGCAGTTCAAGCGCGTGGTGTACCTGGGCAGCAACGAGCTGCGCGGGCTGGCGCGCGAAGCCTCGCTCAAGCTGCTGGAGCTGACCGATGGCCGGGTGGTGGCGCTGTTCGATTCGCCGCTCGGATTCCGGCATGGTCCGAAAACCATCGTGGACCACGAAACGCTGGTCGTGGTGCTGCTGTCCAACGACCCGCAGGCGCGCCGCTACGACCTGGACCTGCTGCGCGAACTGCGCAACGATGGCCGCGCCGGCCGGGTGCTGGCGCTGAGCGGCCAGTCCGCGCCGGAACTCGGCGCGGACTGCGTGGTGCTCGATGGCGCCCAAACCGCAGCCGACCTGGCGCTGGCGCTGCCATACATCCTGTTCTGCCAGTCGTTTGCGTTGCTGCAGTCGCTGGCGCAGGGACTGCGCCCGGACACGCCCAGCGTGTCGGGCACCGTCAACCGCGTGGTGCGTGGCGTGACCATTTATCCGCTGGCGGGAGAACAGCATGTTCCTCGGGGTTGACGGCGGCGGCACCAAGACGGCCTTTGCGCTGGTCGACAGTGCGGGCCGGGTCCTGGCGCAGCACCAGGACAGCAGTGCCTATTACCTCGAGGCAGGCATGGACGGCGTGGCAGCCATGCTCGTGCGCGGCTGCGCGGCGCTGTTTGCCGCCGCTGGCGTGACTGCGGCGGACGTCGGCTACGCCTTTTTCGGCCTGCCGGCGTATGGCGAAGACCGCACTGTCCTGCCGCAGCTCGATGCCTTGCCGCGCGCGGTGCTCGGCCATGGCCGCTACCTGTGCGGCAACGACATGGTGTGCAGCTGGGCCGGCTCGCTGGCCAGCCGCGACGGCATCAGCGTGATCCCCGGTACCGGCTCGATGGCCTACGGCGAATACGCCCGGCGCCAGGCCCGCGCCGGCGGCTGGGGTGAACTGTTCGGCGACGAAGGCTCGGCCTACTGGATTGCCCGGGCCGGGCTGGCGCTGTTCTCGCGCATGAGCGATGGCCGCACGCCGCGCGGTCCGCTGCATGCACTGGTGCGCACGCGCCTC
>JBEVMD010000083.1:0-21916 GCA_040508835.1 Duganella sp.
GCAGCACCGGCTACAACCTCGGGATCCGCCACACTTTTTAGGATATTTCACTCGCGCCAGAAGCGCGTCGCCTCCGCTTGCACAGGGTGACCAGCGGCGCTGCGGGTCGGTTGACGGGCTGCGGTGAGAGATGTTGGACCATGGCTGAATCTAATGAATGCATTTCAATGAGATCAATTTTAAAAACGCCCGTCACTTTCGCCTTGGCGATGCTGGTTGCAGCGTCGCTCCCCGCAGCGGCAGCGACACCGGCCGCCGTCGCGCCGGCAGCGATCACGGCGCCCTCCGGGCGGGTCATATCGAAGGGCGAGTACGTCGCCATTGCTGCCGACTGTGCAGCCTGTCATACAAGCAAGGGCGGAGCGCCGTTCGCAGGCGGCTATGCGATCAAGTCGCCCATGGGTGTCATCTGGGCAACCAACATCACGCCCTCCAGGCAATTCGGGATCGGCAACTACACACTGGAACAGTTCAGCCGCGCGATCCGGGAAGGTGTCACGCCGGACGGCCGCCACCTGTATCCGGCGATGCCCTACACGGCGTACGCCATGATGACAGACGAAGACACCGCCGCGCTGTACCAGTACATCATGCAGGAAGTGAAGCCTGTTGAGCTGGCCTCGAAAACCACGGCACTGCCTTTCCCTTTCAGCATACGGGCGTCCATGACCGGCTGGAACGCGATCTATGCCACCAACAAGCCATTCGTTGCCGACACCAGCAAGTCGGTGGAGTACAACCGCGGCAGATACCTTGTCAACGGCCTGGCACACTGCAGCGCCTGCCACACTGCCCGCACTTTCCTGATGGGCGAGGACGTCAGTCGACCGCTGGGCGGCGGCTCGCTGGGAGCATGGTATGCCCCGAACATCAGCGCCGATAAAGCCAACGGCATTGGCGGCTGGAGCGACGCCGAACTGTACAGCTACCTGAAGACCGGCCATGCGGCTGGCAAGGCGCAGGCTGCCGGCCCGATGGCCGAAGCCGTGGAAAACAGTTTGCAATATCTGCGCGATGCCGACCTGCGCGCCATCGTGACGTACCTGAAGCAAACGCCAGCGGTAACCGGCGGCGAGGCGCAGCCCCGGTATGCGGCAGGTCGGCCATCGATGGATGAATTTTCCTTGCGCGGCAATGCAGTCGACAAGGTGGACCCGGGGTGGAAAGTCTACACCGGCACGTGCGCAGCTTGTCACGGCGCCCAGGGCGAAGGCGCGCAAGGCTATCCCTCGCTGTTCCACAACACCACCGCCGGCGCTGACCGCAGCGACAATCTCGTCGCCACCATCCTGTATGGCGTGCAGCGCCGCGTGGGCGGCAGGGACGTTGCCATGCCAGCGTTCGGCCCCGATGCCGGGTACACCGAGCGTCTGAGCGACCAGCAGGTGGCCGATGTCGCGAACTATGTTCTGAAAAACTTCGGTCAAGCCAAACCCGACGTCACCCCGCAGTCCGTCGCCTCGATGCGCGCCGGCGGTCCCACGCCTTCCCTGATATGGCTAACCCGCTACGGCATCCCCGCCGCCATCGTGCTCCTGGTCGCACTGGCGCTGGTACTGGTGCTGCGCTCGCGCAAAGGAAAACAATCATGACACACCAACTGCGGGACGATGTACCGGGCAGCGGCGCCGCGCCGAGCCCCGGGCGTCGCATGCTGATCAAGGCCACGCTGGCGTTCGGCGCGACGAGCATGGTGGCGTATCTTCCGATGGACTCGGTGTTCGCCGGCGCTGAATCCGCGTCCAGCTTGCCTGCGGCCACGGCGGCATTTCGACAACTATCGCAATTCCTGACGTCGAAGTCCGTGCATATCGTCCTTGCCAGCCGCTATTACGAAGCGCTGAAAAAGCGGCTTCCCGATTTCGACGCGTCGGTAGCAGCGCTCAACGCGCTGGTCGCGCAGCACAAGCTCGCCCACATGGACGATTACCTGGCGTTGCCGGACACGGACAAGCAGCTCGATGCCCGCGCCAAGGCCATCGTCAGATCCATGTACCTGGGGGTTGTGGGCGACGATGAACATCAGGAGCTGATCGCTTACAAGGAAGCGTTCATGTACGCGCCGACCGTGGATGTGCTGGTGGTGCCGACCTATGGCCGCGGCCCCGGCAGTTGGGGCACGAAACCAGATGAGAAGAAAGTAAAAGGCTAAGACATGGCATATGATACAGATGTAGTCGTGATCGGTTCCGGCGTCATGGGTGGCCTCGTGGCCGCACGCCTGGCGCAGGCCGGAAAGTCCGTCACCATCCTTGAAGCGGGGCCGCGGGTGACGCGCGCCGAGATCGTCGAGCGATTTCGCAATGCGCCCGTCAAGCTGTCGCTGACCAATATGAAGCTGCAAGGCGCAGGTTCGCCGTTCCCGAACCCGCCGCATATTCCCTCGCTCTATGGCGACTACCTGCAGCAGGTCGGCCCGGTCAGCTACCCGACCAAATATCTGCGCGTGGTGGGGGGCACCACCTGGCACTTCGGTTCGGCGCTGTGGCGCATGATCCCGAACGATTTCAAGCTTCGGACCCTGTACGGGCGTGGCCGCGACTGGCCCGTGAGTTACGACGAGCTGGAGCCGTTTTACTGCGAAGCCGAAGCCGAACTCGGCGTGACAGGCGTCGACGGCCAGGACGAGAGCGGGCATGGGAGCCACGCGTGGCCGCCGCGCTCGAAGCCGTTCCCGATGCCGGGGCTGCCGGTGCCGTATTTCATGCAACGCCTGTCGGACCAGCTCGGTGCTGGCGGCTACCATCCCATCCTGGAGCCGCACGGCCGCGCGTCCGTGCCGTATGGCGGGCGCCCCGTGTGCTCGGGCAATAACAACTGCAACCCGGTTTGCCCGAGCGGTGCCAAGTACGACGGCACGCGCCATGTCGACGAGGCCGAACGTCACGGCGCCCGCGTGCTGGACAACTGCGTCGTCTACAAGATCGAAGCGGACGATAAAGGCAAGATCGTGGCGGTACGCTACATTAAGCCGGACGGTACGGATCACCGCATGACGGCGCGCTATTTTGTGCTGGCTGCGTACGCGATCGAAGGGCCGAAGATTCTGTTGATGTCCACCTCGGAAAAGTACCCGAACGGCATCGCCAATTCGTCCGGCATGGTCGGCCGCAACTTGATGGGGCACACCGGCATGTCGATGAACGTGATGGCTGCGGAGGACTTGTGGCCGGGCCAGGGGCCGACCGAATTACTGGTATATATGAATTATCGCGACGGCGCATTCCGCAAGGACATCCCGAGTTACAAGACCAAGCTGCGCAACACCGTGGCCAGTTCGGGCATCGCCAGCAAGTTGATGGAGCAGGGAGTCTATGGCTCCGAGCTGGACAAGCAGATCCGGCTGCACGCCGCGCGCGAGCTGAACTTTGCGGTCGACTTCGAAACCGAGGCCCAGCCGATCAACCGTATCGTTCCCAGCACCAAAAAGCGCGACGCGCTGGGCATTCCCGTTCCGGAAATCTATTACAGCGTCAACGAATACTGGAACGCCGGTCGCGATTTCGCGACCAAGGACCTTGAGAAAATGAGCGCGCTGATCGGCGGGAAAATCCTCAAGGTGGAAACCAATCATCAGGACCGCCAACACATCATGGGTACGACCATCATGGGCAACGATCCGAAAGACTCAGTCGTGGACCGCTACGGGCGCGCGCACGACCACCCCAATTTGTTCATGGTCGGCACAAATCTGATGCCGTCGGCCAGCTGCGTCAATCCCACGCTCACCGGCGCCGCGCTGGCGCTGTGGACCACCGCAACGATGCTGAAGGAAGTTTGAGCTGCTGCGCAGTGATGCGTGCCCGCTATCCAGAGGTGCGGTTGGACCGACTTCGGCCAATAGCCCGGGCCGGACGACCATCTTCTTTTACCGTCAATTTCATGCCAGCCTGCTTGCCGGCCGCGGAAAAAAATCGTCAGCAGCGGCCTACGCCGCCTGCGCCGTGCTGGGTACGAGTTCGATGATGTCGTCGTGGTAGTCGGCCACGGCAGTGCGGTGCGCCACGCTGATGATGGCGCTGTCGGGCAGTTCCCGTATCAAGGCCTGGTACAGGCTGGCCTCGGTGGCCGGGTCGAGCGCGCTGGTCGCTTCATCGAGAAACACGAAGTCGGGCCGCTGCAGCAGCACCCTGGCAAAGGCCACGCGCTGCTGCTCGCCGCCGGACAGCAGCTGCTGCCAGTTGTCGCGGGTGTTCAGCGACGTGATCCGGCTGCCCAGGCCGCAAATTTCCAGCACCCGGCGGCACGTGGCGTCGTCGAACTGGTCGGGCATCATCGGATAGCACATGGCGGCCTTGAAGGTGCCGCTCGGCAGGTAGCTGCGCTGCGGCAAAAACATGATGCGGGCGTCGGCCGGCAGCGTGACGGTGCCGGCGCCGTGCGGCCACAAGCCGGCCAGGGTGCGCAGCAGCGTGCTCTTGCCCGTGCCGGACGGCCCGCGCACCAGCGTGCGGCTGCCCGCCGCCAGCTGCAGCGGCGCCACATCGGCCAGCGCGTCGCCCTCCGGCGTGCGCAGCGCCAGCACGCTGCTGTGGATGCTGTCCTGTTTGCCGCGCGCCACGGTAAAGCCGTTCGGTCGGGCGTGCGCCTTGTTGATGGCCCAGGAAAAATCACGCAGCCGGTTCGCCAGCGCCAGCCACATGGCAAAGCTCTTGTACGATTCCTGGAAATAGCCAAGCGACGCGCTCAGCTGGCCGAAGGCGCCGACGGCCTGGGTCACGCCGCCCATCGTGATCTCGCCGGCAAAGTAGCGCGGCAAGGCCGTGAGCGTGGGCAGCACGGCAAACAGGTGGCCGTACACCGTCCTGGTCATCTCGAGCTTGGCGTTGCGTACCACCGTGGCCAGGACGTTGTCGCGGATTTTCGCGAAGCGGCGGCGCAGGCGCTGCAGCTCGTTCGCGGCGCCGCCATAAAACGCGATCTGCACGGCGTTTTCGCGTACCTGCATGGCGCCGTAACGGTAGTCGGCCTCGACCGTCTGGCGTTTCATGCCCAGCACGATCAGGCGCTTGCCCACCCAGTGCACCAGCAGCAGATACGCCAGGTTGTAGGCCAGCGCAACGTAGACCATGTAGCCGGGAATGCGCAGACTGGCGTCGCCGAGAGGTATGGTGAGCGTGCCGGACAGCGCCCACAGGACCGCCGTAAACGCCACGATGTTGACCACCACGTTGACCATGTTGGAAATGTTGACCACGCTGCTGTTGGCAAACAGCCTGACGTCTTCCGCGATGTGCTGGTCGGCATTGGACAGCGTGCCATCGGGATCGAGGGCATAGTAGGCGTGCGAGCTGAACCACTGTTCCAGGTAGTGGTTGCTCAGCCAGGTACGCCAGTCCAGGTCGATCAGGTCGATGATGGCGGTGCGGACCACGCCAAGCGCGCCCACCAGCAAGCCGACGCCGATCGTCAGCCACACCACTTTTTTCAAGACATCCCAGCGGCGGGCCAGCAGGGCGTCGGTGAGTTCGCCGGTCAGCTCATTGGCGCGGACGTACAACCACGCGGAGCCCAGCGTGATTGCCAGCCACAGTGCCACCAGCAGCCAGGCGCGCCAGCGCTTGCGCGCACCCCAATAGGGCGCGAACAGGTGCAGCATGCCGGGGCGGCCGGCTGCCGGGATGGTCGCTTGATCTGGCGCGTCTCTCACGATGGCCGCGTTTGAAAAGTGCAGCCTGCCATTGTTGGTGCTGCACACCCAGGATGGGCGTGGCACGCAGGCGAGGGTAGCAAGTTGGAAATGGATGAGCGTGCCATGCGATGCGTATGAAAAGTAAGGTGGGTGCAAAAATTGTCGCTGTTGCACTGCATCATACCGAGAATATATAAATGTTTGCAAAGAAGCAGTACAACAGTGCGCGACTATTTTGCTGGTGGCGATGCTCCCAGGCAATGATCGAGATTGCTGCCGACCGCGCAGGCTGCGCGTCGACGATCGCCTGCACGGTGCAGCATGAGGAAGCATGGCGGATAGCACGGCTGGCGCACCGTCGCGCCGGGATCGCTCAGAACCGACTTTCATCGGCCTGCCGGCACGATGAAAGCGTGAAGTGGCCGTCCGCGATCGCCAGGTCAGGATCGACCGCTCAGAAATCGACCGTGGCCGACAGCGTCACGCTGCGCGGCGGCGCCAGCACCAGCGCGCCCGAGTTGGACGACACCACGGCGGATGCCCAATAGTTACGGTCGGCCACGTTATCGATGCGGGCACGGAAGGTCACGTCGCGGTCGGCAATGCGGGTGAGGTAGCGCGCGCCCAGGTCGAAGCGGGTCCATGCGCCGATGTCCAGCGTATTGGCCGGGTTGATGTACTGCCTGGACGTATACACCGCACGCGCGGTCAGGGCCAGGCCGGCAGCGCCCGGCACGTCCCACTCGGTGCCCAGGTTGAGCTGGGTTTTCGGTGCACCGAGCGCATCCTTGCCCGCGTAGGCGGTGTCGCGCTGCTCGGCGTTCAACAGCGACAGGCCGCCCAGCAGGCGCAAGCCGGGCATCGGCATGCCGAACACGCTGAGATCCAGGCCTCGGTTACGTTGTTCGCCCCCGAGCGCATACACGCCGTTCAGTACGCCGGTGCCGATCGGCTTGGCGGCGGTGTACAGGGCAGCGGTCATGCCCAGCTTGCCGGTATCGTATTTGACGCCGATTTCCTTCTGCTTGGTTTTGTACGGCGACAGCACGCTGCCGCGATTCGAATAATCGCTGCCGACGATGCCGCCCTGTACCAGGCCTTCGCTGTAATTGGCGTACAGCGAGAGGTCCTTGCGCACCTTGTAGACCACGGCCGCAACCGGGGTGGTGGCGCTTTCGTCGTAGTGGGTCGCGGTGGCGGCGCCGGTGTTGTAGGCGTAGCCCTGGTCCTTGATGGTCTGGCGGCGCGCGCCGACCGTCAGCAGCACGGTGTCGTCCATGAAGCCCAGCGTGTCGGCCACCGCGTAGCTGGACAGGATCGATTTTTGCGTGGTGCGCGGGTCGTCGATGTCGTTGCCGTAGGAAAGGACGGACGTCGGAATGAAGGTCGTGGTCGGCGCATACAGGTTGGTATTACCCAGGCCAAAGCCGCCGAACCCATAGGCATTGCGCGAATCGAGCCAGAAGCCCGACGTGGACGCGACCAGCGTATGCGTGACAGCGCCCGTGGCCAGCTTGCCCCGTACGCCCAGTTCGCCGGTGCGGGTAGTGCGCTTGCCCGCGTTGTCGAAGCGGTAGAAGGTGGCCGTGCCGTCGCCCGACGTCGACGTCAAATTGGCCAGGCTATTGCTTTCCACGCCAGCACGACCGCCAAGCGCTGCCCAGGCGGTGACGTTCCCGTTCACGTCGTATTCGGCGCGGACGGTGCCGAAGGTGTCGCGCTCTTTCGAGAACGTCCATGGCTGGGCAAAGTTGTTCGACGCGTCGGGCGCTGCCGGCACGACCGTGCCGCCCACGGTGACGCTGGGGCGCGGCGCCGTCAGGTCGAAGTCCTGGTAGCCGAGATCGGCGGACACGCGCAGATTGCCGGAGCGGTAATCGAGGCCTACCGTGAACAGGCTCACTTCGCTGCGCTGGTCGTCCACGCTGGTTTCGCCCTTGCGCTTGACGGCGTTTACGCGCACGCCAAATTCGTTGTGCTCGCCGAAGCGGCGGCCCAGGTCCACCGCGCCATAGCCCTGGCCGCCGGAAGCGATGCCGGCCGTGACCTGGGTCAGCGGGGTGTTGCCGGCGCGTTTGGGCACCAGGTTGATCGCGCCGCCCAGGCCGCTGCCGCCGGGCGCGGCGCCGTTCAGGAAGCTGCTGGCGCCCTTGAAGACTTCCACCCGTTCCAGCAATTCCGGCGAAACATACTGGCGCGGCAGGATGCCATACAGGCCGTTGTAGCCCACGTCGTCCGAGTACAGCTCGAAGCCGTGGATCACGTACGATTCCTGGAAATTGCCGAAACCGCGCGTGACGCGCACGCCGGGATCGGCAGCCAGCACGTCGCCGATGCTGCCGGCTTGCTGGTCGGCGACAAATTCCGCCGTGTAGTTCGTCGCGTTGAACGGCGCGCTCATCATGTCCACATTGCCCAGGATGCCCATGCGTCCGCCGCGCGCGACCTGGCCGCCAGCGTACGCCGTCGACAGGCCGTCCCGGGAAGCGTCCGCCGAGGCGGTAATGGTGACCGTCGTCAGTGTTTCAGGATCGCCGGCAGCCGTGGCGGTGCTCTGGGCGTGGGCGGCAGCGGTGGTCATGAGGAAGGCGGCAAACGCCAGCGGGGACATGGGGAAGGCAGATTTCGGCATAGTAAGAATGTTGGAGGACGGCGGCGAGGACAACGCGCTGTGCCCGGGTGAGTTAATGGGAATCATTATCATTATACCGCCGATGCCGCCCCCGATCGCAAGGCCCCAATTTTCTTTGCACGCAATCATCGCGCCGATCTCTGCAACGTTTGCTGCTTGCTAACGCCACCCGCATTTTGTAAAATGAGAACAGTTATCATTCTCAAAAACATTTGAACCAAAGGACGTCCCCTCATGTCGCACAGCGTTTCCCCGTTTCCACCGCGCCGCCTGGTGCTTGCAGTTTTGCTGGCCGAACTGGCCGTTGGCGCAGCCGTCCCGGCGCTGGCCCAGACCGGGTCCGACACCGTCCTGCCCCAGGTACTCGTCACGGGCCAGGGTGAAACGGCCACCAGTGCGGTAGCGGGTTATCTTGCCAAGCGCAGCGCCACTGCCACCAAGACCGATACCAAGCTGTCGGAAACGCCGCAGGCGGTCACCGTCGTCACGCGCGACCAGATCGTCGACCAGGGCGCCGGCAACCTGCAGGACGCACTCAACTACGCGGCCGGCGTGCGCTCCGATGCGTACGGCATCGATTCGCGCAGCGACGGCATGCTGGTGCGCGGCGTCTCGCCCGACGAATACCTGGACGGCGTGCGCAAGTCGATGAGCTACTACACCAGCACCGCCCGCACCGACCCCTACACCCTCGAGCGCATCGAGGTGCTGCGCGGCGCGGCGGCCATGCTGTACGGCCAGGGCGGCACGGGCGGCGTGGTCAACATGGTCAGCAAGCGCCCGCAGGCCGTGGCGCAAAACGAGATCGGCGTGCAGTACGGCAGCTACCAGCGCAAGCAGGTGCAGGGCGACTTCACCGGTCCGCTCACCGAGGACGGCAAGTGGCTGTACCGCCTGGTCGCGGTCAAGCGCGACGCCAATACCCAGGTCGATTACGTTGGGGACGACCACGCACTGGTGGCGCCGTCGCTGACGTGGAAGCCCAACGCCGACACCACGCTGACGCTGCAGGCGCTGTGGCAGGACGATAAGACCAGCTCCACCTCGCAGTTCTTCCCGTGGTCCGGCGTGTTGACGAGCAACCCGAACGGCAAGATCCCGGCCAACCGCTTTATCGGCGAACCCGGCTTCGACCGCTACGACACCAAGCGCAAGACCATCGGCTGGACCTTCGAGACGGCGTTGAACAGCAACTGGAAACTGCGTCAGAACATGCGCTACTCGTACAACAAGAACGACTACCGTTCGATTTACGCGGACTCGTTCTCGCTGCCAGGCGGTTTTAACGCCGACCCTGTCAACCAGCGCGTGGTGGACCGCTATGCGTCCGCCTCGCTGGCGCAGACCAAGGTGTTCGGCATCGACCACTCGCTGGAAGGCAACCTTGTCACCGGCACGGTCAAGCACAAGCTGCTGCTGGGCGTCGACTACCTGCACTACAAGCAGACCGGTTCGGCGGGCTACCCGGTGGCGACCCCGATCGACGTGTACAACCCGGTCTACACCGGGTTCACGTTCGACGATCTGTCGCTGCTGGCGGCCAATACCCAGAAGCAGACGGGCGTCTACGTGCAGGATCAGCTGAGCCTGACGTCGAAATGGTTGCTGACCGTGGGCCTGCGGCACGACAAGGCGCGCAACGAAACCGAGGGCGCGGACACCCAGAAGTCGAGCGCCACCACCAAGCGCGCCGGGCTGATGTATCTGACCGACAGCGGCGTCTCGCCGTATGTCAGCTACAGCGAGTCGTTTACGCCGGTGGCCAACAGCGCTCAGGGCCAGGTCTTCAAGCCGCTGCGCGGCGAGCAGTGGGAGGCGGGCGTGAAGTACGAGCCGGTCGGGCGCAACCTGTCGCTGAACGCGGCCGCGTATCGCTGGAAAGAAAAGAATCAGCTGGTCGCCATCACGCCGGTACTGTCCGCGCAGCTCGACAGCACCAGCGCCCGCGGCGTGGAGCTGGAAGCGCGCGGCCAGTTGGCCAAGGGACTGGAGCTGATTGCCAACTACAACTACATCGATCTTGACGAACAGCTCAACGGCGTGCCGTCGCAACAGACGTCGCTGTGGGCCAAGTACAGTTTTGCCGCGGCCGGCGTGACGGGGCTGTCGGTGGGCGGCGGCGTGCGCCACATGAATTCGTTCACCGACGGCAGCGCGCCCACCACGCCGGACGTGACGCTGGTGGACGCCATGTTCGCCTGGGACAGCCCCAGCTGGCGCGTGGCGCTCAACGTCAATAACTTGAGCAACAAGACCTATGTGGCCACGTGCCTGAGCCGCGGCGACTGCTGGTTCGGCGCCAAGCGCAACGCGGTGTTGTCGGCCACGTACCGCTGGTAAGCGGCCTAGCGCAGCGGCGAGTACGGGGTGGGGGACAGGAACGAGTTCTCGATATGGGCGACGATGGGCGCGTCCGCCTCGGACGCCGCGCGTTTTGCGATCCACTCGGGGTCGGCCATGAAGTTGTTCCACCTGGTCTCACGCTCGGCCAGGCTCTCCCACTTGAGCAGGTAGGTGAGGGTCTGGTTGCTGGGGCCGACCAGCGTGGTGAAAAAGCCTGCCGGCACGATCCCGTGCTTGTCCCACAAAGCCAGCGTGACGTTCTGGAAGCGCTCATGCAGGGCGGGCAGGCGGCCCGGCAGGCAGTGATAAACCCGTAATTCGACGATCATTGCGCATCCTTTCGAAGTAGTGTGCGGGTAAGCATACCTGCGGCGCCGCCCGTCGTCCAGGCCGCCTACCGCTGGCGCGCCCCCGGTCGCGCTGTCTTTGCAACCCCGAAGGTGCGCCGCGATACGGTGCGCGTTAAATTCCGGCAGCGGGCGGGCGTGCCTGGTGTACGCTCACCACATCCACCCACGACGACAAGGAACCATGATGACAACCGAACTGACCCTGCTGGCCTGGACCCTGGTGCTTGCGGTGTTCCAGGTCTTGCTGGTTGCGCAGCTGCGCAGCGGCGAGACCGGGCTGCAATACAATGCCAGCGCGCGCGACGGCAAGGCGCCGCCTCCCAGGCCGGTGACGGCACGCTTGCAGCGGGCCCAGGCCAACCTGTACGAAACCTTGCCGCTGTTTGCCGCCGCCGTCCTGATCGCCCACGTGGCGGGCCGGGAAGGGGACCTGACGCTGTGGGGCTGCTGGTTGTACCTGCTGGGCCGCCTGATCTATGTGCCGCTGTATGCGGCCGGCATTCCGTATGTGCGTTCGCTGGTGTGGCTGGTTTCCATGTTCGGCATGGGCATGGTGCTGTATGCCGTGCTGAGGTGAGGCCGGCGCGTCAGCCCTGGCTGAACCGGGCGGCATGGCCGCTGGCCCGGAACCGCCCGATCACATGCTCCACGAATACCCGCACCTTGGCCGGCACCAGCTTGCGGCTGGAATAATAAATCGTCAGCGGCCGGGTTTCCGCGTACCACTCCGGCAGCACCCGGACCAGCTCGCCGGTGTCCAGGTACGGCAGCGCGTGCGGCAGCGGCAGCAGGGCGATCCCCAGTCCGCGTGCGGCCGCGCTGGTCATTGCCTCCGGATCGTCCAGCACCGCCACGGGCCGGATGCTGGCCACCAGTTCATGCCCCGCCTGGTTTTTCAGCGCCCACGGTTGCAGGCGGCCCGTGGCCAGCGAGCGGCGCAGCAGTCCGCGATGGCGGCCCAGGTCGGCGGGCGTTTCCGGCGCGGCATGTTGCGCCAGATACGCGGGAGAGGCGGCCAGCACGATGTGCACGCGGGACAGTTCACGCGCAATCAAGCCTTCCGTCAGCTCGATGCCGCCGCCGATGCCCACGTCAAATCCCTCGGCGATCAAATCCACCTGGCGGTTGTCGAAGTGCAGGTCGAGCGTCACGTCCGGATAACGCCCGATAAAATCGTCCAGCAGCGGCAGCAGATATAGGCGGCCCACCGCGTGGGCCATCGACACTTTCAGCGTGCCCGCCGGCTTGCCGGCGCCCTGGCGCAAGGCGGCCAGGGCGTCGCCGATCTCGGTCCAGGGCAGGCGCACCTGCGCATACAGCCGGTCGCCATCGGTGGTCAGCGCCAGGCTGCGGGTGCTGCGCTGGAATAAGCGCACGCCCAACTGCCCTTCCAGCCGCGCCACGCTCTTGCTGACTGCCGCCGGCGTCAGCCCCAGCCTGCGCGCCGCCGCGGAAAAGCTGCCTTCGTCGGCGGCGGCAATGAAGGCGTCGAGGTAACTACTGAGTTCGGTGAACATACGACTCCATTCGATACCAAAGGTTGAAAGTGTACCTGCAAATTACCAGCTATACGCAGGTAATCATGGGCGTCATACTGGCTCCATCACCTCAACCACCGAAAGGACATCACCATGAACCCGAATACTCACCTCAGCGGCAAAGTTGCTTTCATCAACGGCGGTTCGCGCGGCATCGGCGCGGCCATTGCCCGCCGCCTGGCCCGCGACGGCGCCAAGGTCGCCATCGGCTATGGTGCGTCGGCCATTGCGGCCGAAGCGCTGGTGGCGGAGATCGAAGCGCTGGGCGGGACGGCAGTTGCCATCCACGCCGATGCCACCGACGCCGCTGCCCTGACCGACGCCATCGACCAGGCCGCAGCGCGCTTCGGCCGCCTCGATATCCTGGTCAACAGCGCCGGCGTTCTCCGGCTGGGATCGGTCGAAGAATTTTCGCTGGAGGATTTCGACGCCACGGTGGCCGTGAATGTGCGCGCCGTCTTCGTGGCCACCAAGGCAGCCGTGGCGCACATGAAAGAGGGCGGCCGCGTGATCAACATCGGCAGCACCAACGCCCAGCGCATGCCGTTCGTCGGCGGCGCCGCTTACGCCATGAGCAAGTCCGCGCTGACGGGCCTGGCAAAAGGCCTGGCGCGCGACCTGGGCCCGCGCAACATCACCGTCAACAACGTCGCTCCCGGCCCGATCGACACCGACATGAACCCGGCCGAGGGCGATTTCGCTGCCAGCATGCACGCCCTGATGGCCATGCAGCGCCACGGCCATGCCGATGAAGTGGCCGCGATGGTGGCTTACCTGGCCGGACCGGAGGCGGGATTCGTCACCGGTGCCGACCTGCTGATCGACGGCGGTTTTGCTGCCTGACGTCGCCGAGCCACGGCGCAGCGCTGCACTGCGCCGTGGGTAGCCGATGCCTGCCCGACCGCCAGCAGCGAGGCCGCCGTATCGGCGCCGGTCATATCATTTGAAATGATGGGAACGATCAAAATACGGGATTGGACTTATTGTAGCGGCGCCGTCACCATGGCGCTCTTCAATCACAGGAGTCCATGATGCAGATGAATGCCATTATCTGGCCGCAAGGCTATGTCCCCGGTCTTACCGAGAATTTCGTGTCCAACGAGGTCATCGTTGCCGGCCTGAGCGCCGCCGAGATCTGGCCGCTGCTGAGCACGCCGTCGCGCTGGCCCGCCTATTACGCCAATGCGGCCAACGTCCGATTCGACGACGCCGGGGCAGGACCGGATCTGGGTGACGGCGACCGCTTCTATTTCGAGACCTTCGGCTTCCCGGTGCACGCGCAATGCAAGGAATATGCGCCGCCGTCGGCAGGCCAGCCCGGTCGCGTCGCCTGGCACGGCTGGGCCGGCGGACCGGGCGCCGACGACCGCCTGGACGTGCACCACGCCTGGCTGGTGGAGGATCTGGACGGCGGCCGGGTGCGCATCCTGACCCAGGAAACGCAACGGGGCCAGCCGGCCATCGCGTTGCACAACGCCAGACCCAATCCCATGCTCAACGGTCATCAGGACTGGCTGGACGGCCTGGTGGCGGCCGCGCGCGCCGGCAAGACGGCGGCGTAGCGGGCGGCACGATGCGGAGGCGCACCGTCGACACCGGCGCGGTCCGGCGTCGCCGAACAGTGGACATCGACATCGATCATGACCATCGGCGATCGACCATTCACCATCGACCGCTGACCAGTGGCGGTGGCGCACCGGCTTGCCCAGGCCCGCACGATGCGGCGCGTTGCGATCCACTGTACCTGGGCCCGGCATGCCAGGGCGGAGACTTACTGCGGCGGCTGGCCGTTGGAAGCGCTCAAGCCGGCATCGACCGGCAGGTTCACGCCGGTGATCAGGCGCGCATCGTCGCTGGCCAGGAAAGCCATTGCTGCGGCAACGCCATCCGGATCCTCGGGCGCGCCCAGCGGCATGCGTTCCTCGAACTTGGCGACCAGGGCGGCGTCTTGCAACATGTCCGTGGTCATGCCGGTTTTGGTGAAGCTCGGATTGACGGCGTTGACCCGCACGCCATCCTTGGCCGCATCGAGCGCCATGGCGCGCACCATGTTGCTGACGGCGCCTTTCGAGGTGTTGTACGCGAACATTTCCCAGTCGCCTGCCAGCCCCGAGACGGAGGAGGTCATGACGATGGCGCCGCGCGTTTTTACCAGTTCGGGCAGCGCGGCCTTGGCCATGTGGAAGTAGCCGGCGACGTTGACCGCCATCACACGGTCGAAGTCCGCCTCGCTGGTGTGCAAGATGTCGCCCTCGCTGCCGATGCCGGCATTGTTGATCAGGACATCGAGGCTGCCGAAACGCGCCAGCGTGGCTTTCACGGCAGCGGCCGCCGTTTGCCGGTCGGCGGTGTCGCCGACGTGCACCAGCACGCGGTCCTGGTCGAACCGGGCGGCGGCTTGCGTGAGTGCGGCGGCGTCGATGTCGAGCATGGTCACGCGGGCGCCTTCGTCGAGGAACCGGCGCGTGGCCGACAAGCCCATGCCGGAAGCGGCGCCGGTGATCAGGACGGTTTTGTTCTTGAAGCGGGTCATCGTGTTCCTTTCATGCGGGGTTGATTCGTGATCGAATGTGATAATCACGTTATCACGGCCAACGCGGGCGTCGCGTTTCAATACCAGCAAGCAAGCTGGGCTCGGCGACCGCCCCGGCCATCGCGGTTTAACCCATCCAAGGAAGAAAAGATATGACCATTCGCGTCCATCACCTGAACCGCAGCCGCTCGCAGCGCATCGTCTGGCTGCTGGAAGAACTCGGACTGCCGTACGACATCGTGCGCTACCGGCGCGATGCGACGACCAACCTGGCGCCGCCGGAACTCAAGGCCATCCATCCGCTCGGCAAGTCGCCGCTGCTGGAGGACGACGGCCAGTTGATCGAAGAGTCCGGCGCGATCGTGCAGTATCTGTGCGACCGGTACGGCGACGGCCGCCTGCAGCCGGAACGGGGATCGCCGGCGGCCCTGCGCCATCTGCAATTGATGCATTTTGCCGAAGGCTCGGCCATGCTGCCGCTGCTGCTGCGCATTTACGTCGCGCGCCTGGGCGAGGGGGGCGCACCCCTGCACGGACGGATCGACGAGCAGGTCACGAGCCACTTCGACTACCTCGAAAGCATCCTGCAGCCGTCCGGTTATTTCGTCGGCGACACCCTGAGCGCTGCCGATATCATGCTCAGCTTCCCGGTCATGCTGGCGGTCGCGCAACCGGAAGGCGTGCGCTGGCCACGTCTCAAGCAATTCGCCGATACCATCGAGGCGCGCCCGGCGTGGCAGCGCGCGCAGGCAGCGACCGGCGGCTGACGCCGCATTCCGGCCGGCATCGCGCGGGCGGCCAACCATGCCCCCTGGCTTTCAGGGGGGGTATTCAATGTCCGGATTTGGTAGGCTGGCGCGTGTCCCGGTGTGGTTGCTCGACGGTACAGCTCACCAGGACGCGATGTGTACGCTTTCAATGCGACAATCGCGTGTCGCCAGCCATCGAACCCACGAAAGCCAGACCCCCATGTCCACACCCACTCCCAATTCCCGGCGCGGCTCGATGCTGCTGCTGTTACCGATCGCCCTGATCCTGGCCGTGCTTGCCGCGCTGTTTGCGTGGGTGGGCGGCTGGTTTGGCAACCACAACCTGACGCCGCAAAAGATGATGGATACCGCCCAGGCGTCCGGCAAGCAGCAGCCCGGTTTCCGGCGCGCCCACAGCAAGGGCGTGTGCTTTGCCGGTACGTTTGTGCCGACGCCCGAGGCGGCAAAACTGTCGAAGGCGCGCGCGTTCTCGCAGCCGTCGATTGCCGTGATCGGCCGCTTCTCCACGCCGTCCAACAACCCGTATGCACCGGACGGCGCCGGCCCGGTGCGCGGCATGGCCGTGCAGTTCAAGACCGACGACGGCCAGGACTGGCGCATCGCGATGAACAGTTTTCCATTCTTTGCCGCTGCCACGCCGCAGGCATTCCAGGCGCTGAACCAGGCGGGCCTGCCCGATCCGGCCACCGGCAAGCCCGATCCGGCCAACATCAAGGCCGTGGTGGCTGCCCATCCCGAGATCGCCACGTTCATGGCGTGGGCCAAGACCGCGCCGCGGTCGGACAGCCTGGGTAACACCCGCTACAACGGCGTGAACGCGTTCCGCCTGACGGACGCGCAAGGCGTGGACCGCATGGTGCGCTGGTCGATGCGGCCGCGTACCCCGTTCGTGGCCGCCAGTCCCGAGCAGCTGGCCGCCGCAGACGCCAACTACCTGGCCCAGGACCTGGACCGGCGCCTGGCCGCCGGCCCGTTGAAGTGGGACATGGTGGTGCAATTTGCCGCGCCCGGCGATCCGATCACCGATCCTTCCCGGGCCTGGCCCGATACCCGGCCGGAGACCACCGTCGGCACCCTGACAATGACGCGGGCCGAAGCGCAAGCGACCGGTCCCTGCCGCGACATCAATTTCGACCCGCTGATCTTGCCGGCCGGCATCGCCGGCAGCGACGATCCCGTGCTGCACGCCCGCTCGGCCGCGTACTCGGTGTCGTTCAACCGCCGCGAAATCGAAATCAGCGAAGGCAAGTCCGCCCATCCTATCGGCCAGAACGGGAGCGCCCGATGAACCGCCCACGTCATTTCAATCTGCTGGCCCGGGTACTGCACTGGGCCATGGCCATCGCCATCGTGGCAATGCTGTTCGTCGGCGCCGGCATGGTCGTGTCGCTGCAATACCGGGTGCAGCTGCTGGACCTGCATCGTCCGCTCGGCATCGCCATCCTGCTGCTGGCCATCGTGCGCCTGGTCAACCGCCTGACCCGGCCCACGCCGACATTGCCGGCCGATCTGCCGGCCATCCAGAAATTCGCTGCGCACGCATCGCACTGGCTGCTGTACGGACTGATGCTGGCGATGCCGCTGATCGGCTGGGCCATGCTGTCGGCCGGCGGCTACCCGATACCGATGTTCGGCGGCGTGCACCTGCCGGCCATCCTGCCGCACAGCCCGGACGTGTACGGCTTCCTGCGTCCGCTGCACGGCGTGCTGGCCTATGTGCTGTTCCTTACCATCCTCGGCCACCTGGGCGCGGCGCTGTTCCACGCCTGGGTGCGGCGCGACGAGGTGTTCGGCCAGATGGCCAAGGGCGAGCCGAGGTAGGCTGCGCGGCTCACAGCGGTGCAATCGGGCGGGTGCTTTGCGAGCGAAACAGGCGCAGCGCAATCAGCCCTGCGCCTGCCAGCAGCATGGAGATCGTCTCCGGCTCCGGCACGGGCGCCGCCTGGGTCCATACCGTGCTTCTGAACTCCAGCGTGCCGTACACATCTGCCGCGCCGCCGACCAGGGTGAGCGGCAGTTGTGCGGAGCGGTCGGTGTCGCTCGAGAGCGAGACGACGTACTCGAACGTGATGCCGTCGGCGTCATACAGGCGTCCGATGATTTCAAAGGTGGCCAGCGATTGACTGCCCGGCTCATTGAGTTCATTGACAACGGCATAGGTGTTGAATGTCACCTGCGTGTACGGAGCGAGGATGAAGGTGTTGATGGCGTCGGTGACGATGCGGCTCGAGCCGTGCGCGATGTCGCTGATCGCCTGGCCGCTGGTCGGGGTGAGATCGGCGGACAGGTAGGTGCCCACTTCGTTGAAATGAAAATGCACGCTGCCGTTGGTCGCCGTGTTGTAAGACGAATGGCGGGGCGCGCCGGTGCCGTAGGGCGCATCAAAAAATGCGGTCTGCGCCATGGCGGAGGAGTCGTAGAAACTGATGAACGGGTCGAGGCCGTCGCCAGGGTTCAGGTCGACCAGGTCGAAAGACTGGTAGTCGAACAGGGCGCTGGCCTGCGAGTGCGCTGCCGTTGCTGGTGTACTGCCCAATGCGGCAACGATCGACGCGATGGCAAGCATGGGGCGGAATAAGCGGCTCATGGTGGACTCCTCAAGGTGGGGGAAGGGCGTCTCTGGACTATAGGCAGGCGGATGCGCGGCTGATTTACGGAGCGTCAATCGGGAGCAGCACGGTCGCTGCATACCGTGCGACGTGCCCAGCGACCGCCAATAGCGGGCTGAGGCGTTGCGCCATGAATTTTCTGTTATATGATCGACGGGTTTGAGTTACCGCGCCCCGATGATGAAACTGCTCCAGTTCCTGCTTGTCATGCTGTTGCTGTCCGTATTGCCGCCAGCCAGCGCTGCGCGGCCCGTTGCCAGCGGGGCGGACCTGATGCGGCAGGACGGCAAGATCTACCTGGTGCAAGGAAACGACGCGGCCTTCCCCGCGCAGCTTGCCGACATCGACCGCTGGCGCCAGGCCCGCGTTGCCGCACCGGGCGTGAGCCTGTTCGGCGGCGCTTACTGGCTGGTGGCCGAGGTGCGCAACGACAGCGCGGTGGAAGACTGGGTGGTGGCGCCGGGCAGCGTGCTGTTCGACCATGCCGCGATCCGGATTTATGGCAGCGACGGCAGCGTCCAGCAACTGCAAGCGGGCTACCGCGCCGATTACCAGTATGCGCTGCATTACGGCCAGCGCTTTCGCCTGGCGGCCGGCGCCAGCGCCACCATTATCGAGCGCATCGAGAGTCCGTTTTACCAGGCGCCGCCGTCGCTGCGGCTGTTCACCGAAGCCGAGTACCGGCGCCAGACCACGCTGGAAAACACGCTGATCCTCGGTTCGCTGGGCGCGCTGGGCGCGCTGGCGGTATTCAACCTGTTCGTGCACCTGATGAAGCCGGACCGGGCCACCTGGTTTTATGCGCTGTACCTGTTCCTGTACCTGATTGCGTGGGCGCAGGAATTTCATTTGCCCGCGCATCTACTCGGCTGGCACGACCTGCGCTGGCTGTACGTGCCGTTCTTCCTGCTGGCGCTGCCCCATACGGCGTTCTATGTGGAGTTCCTGCAACTGCGCCAGCATTTCCCCGCCCTGGCCAGAATCAGCCGCATCAACTACGTGCTGCCGCTGGTGATGCTGCCCGCTAACGTGCTGGCGCTGCCGTATGCACCGATCCTGGCCACGCTCACCATCAGCGTCTGGCTGTCGCTGGCGCTGGCGTGCGGCATCGTCTGCCTGCGCGGGGGCGTCCGGCAGGCGCGTTATTTCGTGCTGGCGTCGTGCGCGCTGATGGTGCCGGCCACGCTGATCCTGCCCAGCAATTTCGGGCTGGTCGCGCCGCCCGTGTACAACCCGGAATTGTTGACCTTACTGGGCGGGACGCTGGATGCCTTGCTGCTGGCATTCGCACTGGCGCACAAGCTGCGTCTGCTGGTGCAGGAAAAAGACCTGGTTATGCAGCAGCTCAACCAGTCCATCGTCCTGGCCCATACCGATCACCTGACCGGAATTGCAAATCGCCATGCGTTCGACGATCAGCTGGCGCTGCGCTATGCGGCGCGGGGAGCGCTGAGGAAAGAGAATGGGCTGGCGCTGCTGCTGATTGACCTGGACGGCCTGAAGACAGTCAACGACCGCCACGGCCACGCACGCGGCGACGCCTTGCTGCGCGAGTTCGCTGGCGGCCTGGCGGAGCTGGCACGGGGGGATATCGGAGTGTACCGCCTGGGCGGCGACGAGTTCACCATCCTGGCGCCGCGGCGCGAGGTGGCGCGCCTGCTGGGGGCGCTGCAGCAGCTGGAGGGAGGCTTGCGCCGCCGTGGTTATCCGCAGGCTGGCGCCAGCGTGGGATGGGCCGGCGCGGCGGAAGCGCCGTCCCCGGACGCGCTGGTGGCGCTGGCGGACCAGCGCATGTACGACCATAAGACTTCGCGCCGCCGGGCCCGCGCCGGCGACGCGCTGGCGTTGGCGTGATGCGGACGGCGTAGCGCGCCGCCCCAGCCGCAGGCGTGCGCGCCCGGTGCAGGTCAGGGTTGCGCTGCGGCCCGTGCCTGCGCGATCCAGCCATCGAATACCTGCTGGTGGAACCTGATCCAGCCTTCGGTGTGGCGCGCGATATCGGCCTGCGAGCTTTCGCCCCGCCGCATGCGTTCGTTCTGCGCATCGATGTCGGCAATCGGCAGCCGCATGACTTCGAACAGCTTGACGGCCGCCGGGTTCTTTTCGGCCCAGGCGCGGTTGACGACGATGCGCGTGGTGTTGACGGCAAAGCCGTAATCGCTGCCGTCATCCAGGCGCGTATTGGTTTTCTCCGGGTTGGACGAGAACGGCACCTGCAGCCACACGACATCCTTGCCCGGCACCAGCACGCCGCTGACCCAGTATGGCGTCCACGTGTAGTACAGGATCGATTCGCCGCGCTGATAGTGACCGATGGTATCGGCAATCAGCGCCGAGTAGCTGCCTTGCACGTGCTTGACCGTGTCGCGCAACTGGTAGGCATCCATGTGGTTTTCAATCATGGCCTCGCAGCCCCAGCCCGGGTTACAGCCCGTCAAATCCGCCTTGCCGTCGCCGTCATGGTCGAACAGCCTGGCCAGTTTCGGGTCGCGTAACTGGTCGATGTTGGTGATGTGGTATTTCTCGGCGGTGGCCTTGTCGATCAGGTAGCCCTGGGCGGCGGGACCGGCATACGCGCCGGTACGCAGCAGCTTGGCGTCGCCGCCGGCGTTGTCGTAATAATCCTTGTGCAAGGGATCCCAGTGCACCGCCAGAAAGGTGGCGTCGCCGTTGGCAATGGCAATGTGACCGGTCGGATAATCGACTTCCTTGATCGGCTGCGGCGCATAGCCCAGCGCTTCCAGTGCGCGGTCGACCAGCATGGTCTGGAAGGTTTCTTCCGCGATCGAGCTTTGCAGCGCCTGAACCTTGATGCCCTTGCCGGGCAGGGGAGCTTGCGGCGTTTGCGCCATGGCCAGGCTGGTGCTCAGGACCAGGGCGGCGATGCCCAGGAACGACAGCAGCTGGAACTTGCGTTGGGATTTATACGTGACTTTAAAATGTTCGACTTGATGCATGAAAATCCTTTCTTGTTATTTTGCGGCGGACATCGGCGCGGTGGACAGCGGCGTGGCGGCGGACGGTGCGTCCGACTCGGTACGCGCCGAGCCGCCGCGCACCAGGCGCAGGACGAAGCCGACCGGCCCCGTCTGATACCAGTGGCGCACGCCGCGGCGTGGCTGGCCCATCGATTGCGTCAGGCGGTCGAGCGTGATGGCCAGCACCACGATGCCCAGGCCGCCCACGGTGGCCAGGCCCATGTCCAGACGGCCGATGCCGCGCAATACCATCTGGCCCAGGCCGCCCACTGCGATCATCGAGGCGATCACCACCATCGACAGCGACAACATCAGCGACTGGTTGATACCGGCCATGATCGATGGCATGGCCAGCGGGAACTGCACGCGCGTCAGCAACTGCCACGGCGAAGCGCCGTAGGCGCGCGCCGCTTCGATCAGGTCGGGACGCACCTGACGGATGCCGAGGTTGGTCAGGCGCACCAGCGGCGGCAGCGCAAAGATAATGGTGACGATCACGCCCGGGGCGTTACCGATACCGAACAGCATGAC
>JBEVMD010000101.1:0-4299 GCA_040508835.1 Duganella sp.
TGTCCGAATGTCGGCACTGACCCCGAAGTTGAAGACTGGTTCCATCGCTCTTTTTCTTGTTTGCAGACCATGACTATCGACTATCTGAAGAAAGTACTGACCGCGCGCGTCTACGACGTCGCTGACGAAACCCCGCTGGAACTGGCGCCGACGCTGTCGCAGCGCTTTGACAACCGCATTTATTTCAAGCGCGAAGACATGCAGAGCGTGTTCAGCTTCAAGATTCGTGGCGCCTACAACAAGATGGCCCACCTGAGCGAAGCGCAGCGCAAGCGTGGCGTGATTTGCGCCTCGGCCGGCAACCATGCGCAGGGCGTGGCGCTGTCGGCAGCCAAGCTGGGGTGCCGCGCCCTGATCGTGATGCCCACCACCACGCCGCAGGTGAAAATCGACGCCGTCAAGGCGCGCGGCGGGTCGGCCGTCGAGGTCGTGCTGCACGGCGAGTCGTACACCGACGCCTACAACCACGCGCTGACGCTGGAAAAAGAACAGAAGCTGACCTTTGTCCACCCGTTTGACGATCCGGACGTGATTGCCGGCCAGGGCACGATCGGCATGGAAATCCTGCGCCAGCACGCGGGGCCGATCCACGCAATTTTTGTCGCCATCGGCGGCGGCGGGCTGATTTCCGGCATTGCCAGCTATGTCAAGGCGATCCGCCCCGACATCAAGATCATCGGCGTGCAGACCATGGATTCGGATGCCATGGCCCGCAGCATCAAGGCCGGCGAACGCATCACGCTGGCGGACGTCGGCCTGTTCTCGGACGGCACGGCCGTGCGCCTGGTCGGCGAGGAAACCTTCCGCCTCACCCAGCAATATGTCGATGACATCATCATTGTCGATACCGACGCCATCAGCGCCGCCATCAAGGACGTGTTCACGGACACCCGCAGCATCCTGGAGCCGGCCGGCGCGCTGGCCATTGCGGGCGCCAAGGCGTATATCGAACGGGCAGCACTGACCAAAAACCCGGTCAGGAACGAGACCCTGATCACGATCGCCTGCGGCGCCAACATGAATTTCGACCGCCTGCGTTTCGTTGCCGAACGCGCGGAACTGGGCGAGGCGCGCGAAGCGCTGTTTGCCGTCACGCTGCCCGAGCAGCGCGGCAGCTTCAAGCGCTTTTGCGCGCTGGTGGGACCGCGCAACGTCACCGAGTTCAACTACCGCATCAGCGACCAGGACGAGGCGCACGTGTTCGTCGGCGTGCAGATTGCCGACCGCAGCGAATCGAGCGCGCTGGCGCGCACCTTTGAGGCCAACGATTTCCGCACCCTGGACCTCACGCACGACGAGCTGGCCAAGGCCCACGTGCGCCACCTGGTGGGCGGCAAGAGCGCGCTGGCCGACAGCGAGCTGCTGTACCGCTTCGAATTCCCCGAGCGCCCGGGCGCGCTGATGCGCTTCTTGAACAGCATGGCGCCGAACTGGAATATCTCGCTGTGCCACTACCGCAGCCAGGGCGGCGACGTGGGCCGCATCCTGATCGGCCTGCAAGTGCCGGCCGGCGAGATGGACCAGTTCGGCCAGTTCCTGACCACGCTCGGGTATCGCTACTGGGACGAGACGGCCAACCCGGTCTACAAGCTGTTCCTCGGGTAACCCCGCGCTGTGGGGTGCAGTACAATGCGGTGGTTACACGCCACCGCCACCCGCCATGACCAATACCGCCGACTTGTCCCCGCTGGGAAAAACCTCCGCCTACCGCACCGATTACGCGCCGGAACTGCTGTTCCCGATTCCGCGCCAGGGCAAGCGCGACGAACTGGGGCTGGCCGGCACCTTGCCGTTCTTTGGCGTCGATATCTGGAATGCCTACGAAATCTCGTGGCTTAACAGCCGCGGCAAGCCGCAGGTGGCGATTGCCCGCATCACCGTGCCGGCCGACTCGCCCAACATCATCGAATCGAAATCGTTCAAGCTGTACCTGAACTCGTTCAACCAGACCCGTCTTGACAGCGTCGATGCGCTGCACGCGCTGCTGCTGCAGGATTTGTCGCAAGCGGCAGGCGCCAGCGTGCACATCGTGCTCACGCAACCCGAGCAATTCGGCAAGCTGGCCATGGGCGAACTGGACGGCCTGCTGCTGGACCGCCTCGACATCGACGTCGACACCTACAACCCGTCGCCGGAACTGCTGAAAGCCGCACTGGACGAGGAGCCGGTGCAGGAAAAGCTGGTGTCGCACCTGCTCAAATCGAACTGCCTGGTCACGGGCCAGCCCGACTGGGCCAGCGTGCAAATCCACTACAGCGGTCCGCAGATCGACCAGGAAAGCCTGCTCAAGTATCTGATCGGTTTCCGCGAGCACAACGAATTCCACGAGCAGTGCGTGGAACGCATCTTTGTCGACATCCTGCGCCAGTGCGCGCCGCAGCAACTGGCCGTGTACGCGCGCTACACGCGCCGTGGCGGGCTCGATATCAACCCGTGGCGCAGCAACTTCAGCACCGGGCAAAATCCACCGAACCTGCGCGGCGCGCGTCAGTGAGCGGAGGCGTATGATGGCCGCACGGTCGGTGTTTTGACCACTTAACCGGAAAGCAACACCGATGCGAGCGAATTCATGTTACACGGCGCGCAAACAGGCCTATAATTCGGCGCGTGCGTCGCTATACTAATGTCGTCATATGAATAACCTGAGCAAAATCCTCTCTCTCGAAAACGTCCTGCTGGACCTGGAAGTGTCCAGTAAAAAACGTGCTTTCGAGCAAGCCGGCCTGATTTTCGAAAACAACTGCGGCATTGCCCGCTCCACCGTGTCGGACAATCTGTTCGCGCGCGAGCGGCTCGGGTCGACCGGTCTCGGTCACGGCGTGGCCGTGCCGCATGGCCGCATCAAGGGCATGAAAAGCCTCAAGACGCCGCTGGCCGCGTTCGTCCGCCTGTCCGAGCCGATCCCGTTCGAGTCGCCCGACGGCAAGCCGGTCAACCTGCTGTTTTTCCTGTTGATCCCGGACCACGTCACCCAGCAACACCTGGAAATCCTGTCGGAGATCGCCGAAATGTTTTCCGACGACGCATTCCGCACCGCGCTGACCGAAGATCCGGACCCGAAATCGGTGCATTCGCGCATCATCAACTGGCTGCCGAGCCTGCAGGTTGCCGGCTGATTTGCGGTAGTTTGCGGTAGACTAGGGGCTTCACTCTCCCAATCCGGACCACGATGCCCATGCTGCAAACCCCGCTGACGATACAACGGCTGTACGACGATAATCGCGAAAGTTTGCAGCTCGGCTGGTTTGCCGGCTTTCCCGGCGGCGAACGCCTGATTTCCGGCGACGTGGCCTCCGCCGCCGACCAAGTCGGTCACCTGAACACCATCCACCCGGGCCGCATCCAGGTCTTCGGGCACCAGGAAATCAATTACTACCAGCGCCTCAAGTCGCTCACGCGTGCCCACCTGATTGGCGAGCTAATTGCCGGTAATCCGCCGGCGCTGATCGTGGCGCAAGGGCTGGAAACGCCGCCCGACATCCTGGCCGTGTGCGACGAAAAAAATATCCCATTGTTCTCCACCCCGCTGCCGGCCGCGCAGGTGATCGATTTTTTGCGCGTGTACCTGTCAAAAAAGCTGGCGCAACGGATCATCATGCACGGCGTGTTCATGGACGTGTTGGGCGTGGGCGTGCTGATCACGGGCGACTCGGGCCTCGGCAAGAGCGAACTGGGGCTGGAACTGATTTCGCGCTCGCACGGCCTGGTGGCCGACGATGCGGTGGAATTTTCGCGCATCGCCCCTAATATGATCGAAGGCCGCTGCCCGGCGCTGCTGCAAAACCTGCTGGAAGTGCGCGGCCTGGGCCTGCTCGACATCAAGGCCATTTTTGGCGAGACGGCCGTGCGGCGCAAGATGCGCCTCAAGCTGATCGTACACCTGGTCAAGCGCGGCGGGCAGGAAGAGGAAGTGGAGCGCCTGCCGTTCCAGTTCCCGACCGAAGACGTGCTGGGACTGCAGATCCGCAAGGTCGTCATTCCCGTGGCCGCCGGCCGCAACATCGCAGTGCTGCTGGAAGCGGCAGTGCGCAACACCATCCTGCAATTGCGCGGGATCGACACCCTGCAAGAGTTCATGGAACGGCAACGGCTGGCAATGAGTGGAGATTGAATGTTGCGAAGGAGTCGCGCCAAGCATGGCGCAACCGTTACGCAGGCGCAGAGCCATGCTCTGCGAATTCCCTGCTCCACCAACGTTTGGCCATGAGCGGAGATTGATTATGCGTATCGTCCTGATCACCGGGATTTCCGGTTCCGGCAAGTCCGTTGCCCTGAACGTGCTGGAAGACATCGGCTACT
>JBEVMD010000106.1:0-16947 GCA_040508835.1 Duganella sp.
GGCTGTCAAGTCAGCCGCGAGCAATATTATATAAGGGTTTCTCTGATAATAATTGATGCGATGCATTATTTTTTGAGCCAGGGCGCGAAGGGAGTCAAATCGGCCCCCCTTTCGACATACCAGGCGCGGCGCGCCATGTCGAACTGGGCGCCCAGCGCCTTGACCGCATCCTTCTCGTGGTAGCTGGCCGTCAGGTAATGACGCCCCTGCGCCGCACCTTCCGCCGCCGCCACGGCCGCCTGGGCCTGGTTGCGCGCTATGGCCGCGTCCGCTGCCGTGCCGCCTTGCGCCAGCTGCATGCGCGCGATGTACGGGCTCGGCGTCAAACCGTTTTCAGCGTTGTCCGCAGGCGACAACAGCGTGAGCCGCAATCGTGCGCGGGTAGCTGCCACGTAAAACAGGTTGTCCTCGTCGCGGCGCGGCTGCAGCGGATGGGGAAACTCGTCGGCCTGCAGATACGGCAGGATCACGTGGTCGAATTCCTTGCCCTTGGCGTTGGCCACGCATTCGATCAGCACGGCCTTGCGGTCGCGCTTGCGGCGGATGAACGCTTCGCGCGCATTCATGGCGGCCCAGAAGTCGGCCAGGCCCAGGTTGGACGCTGCCGCCCACGCCAGCAGGCCGTCCACCGACTTGTTGACCACGCCCGCGTCGTACGGCCGCACGAAGATGCGGCGCGCGGTGGCCACCAGTTGCACCCGTTCGCACAGCTCGGTGAGCACGGCGGCGGCCGGCGTGGCCGGGTCCACCGTGGACAGCCAGGCGATGGCGTCGATCACGGCGCGCCTGGTGGCCTGGCTGGCAACGTCGCGGTAGTTGGGCTCCACGCCGTCGCGGTGCTCGTCCTCGATTAAAAACAGTTCGCCCAGCAGGTCGGGGAATTTCAGGATCTGGGCCTTGAAGTGGTCCATGCGGCGGGCCGAAAACGCCATCTCGCTGAACGCGGTCATGGCGTCCACCACGGCCGTGCGCACCTGTTCCGATTTGACGGCGCCGAAATCGCGCAGCGCAATGCCCAGCATGCCGCGCAAGAACAGGATCTCGTCGCGCTGCAGGTAGCCGGCCATGGCGGGCGTGCGGTAGTCGAGGTCCGCTTCGATCAGCGCGTTTTCGATGGCCACCGACTGGTGGCGGTCGCGGATCAGGATGGCGCAGCCGTCGAGCGCGTGGCCGTCGGCCTTCCAGCGCCGCACGGCGGCCACCACCTGCTGCGCGCAGTGGGCGGCGTCGCGGTAGTGGGGCTGGCTGATGTGCGTGTGCAGCGGCAGGTTCGATTCCACCGGCTTGGCCTTGAAGCGGGCCATGGCGTAAGCCAGGTGGGGGCCGTGGCGGTACGTGTACGTGAGCGGATAGCGCACCAGCCTGGGAAAGCGCTCGGCAAAGCGCTGGTTCAGATACGTGTCGCTGGCGCCGAGCCGGGCGTAGATCACCTGGTCGCGGTCGCCCGTGCCCACGAAAAAGCACTGGGGGCGGGCGATCAGGGCGTCGAGAATGCGGAACGCCGTTTCGTTCAGGTCGTGCAGTTCGTCGCACACGACCAGGCGGTAATCGGGCAGGCGTTCGGCCAGGCGCGCGCCGCCGTCGAGGTTGCAGGCCAGGTCGTACGTGGCGTCGAACGGGCCGCGCAGCACGGCGCCGGCGCCGCCGTCGAGCCGCAGCGCCTCGTAGGCCAGCGTGGTCAGGTAATCGGCCACCGGTACGCCCAGCAGCTCGGCCGCTTCGTCCGCGTCCAGGTACTCGACGTCGGCGTCCAGCGCCATGGTGGCCTTGAGGTTCAGCTGCGCGTCCAGGAACTGGCTGACGGCAATCGCGTGGGTGTGCAGCTCCAGGCTGTCCAGTTGTCCCGCATACTGCGCGCCTACCCGGTCGATGGCGGCCAGCGCCAGGGCCTTGAGCTGGCGCGGCTCGGTGCAGATGCGCAGGCCGTCGCCGTCGATGGCGTCGAGCTGGCGCGCGGCAAAGTCTTCGAACGTCATGACGTCCACGCGGTCGGCCAGCGCGGCCGGCACGCCCACGTCCAGCAGGCGCTGGCGCATGACGTCGCGCGCTTCGGGCGTAAACGTGAGGGCCAGGATGTGCTCGGGCGCCAGCTTGCGGGCCAGCGCCTCGCCGATGCGCAGCGCCAGCGTGGTGGTCTTGGCGGCGCCGGCGTTGGCGTCCACCAGCACGACCTTGTTTTGCGCCAGGACGATGGCGCGCTGCTCGGCGGTGGGCATCAGGCCGCGCGGCGTGAAGCGGGGGGTGTTAGAGACGGGAGACTGGTAGGGGGCGTTCATCCGCTACATTATAGCGACCGGCGCGTGCCAGCGTACGGGCGCCGGCACCGGCAGCAGGTCCGGCGCCGGCGCCAGGGTCGGCGCCAGCCGGGCGGTGGCGCCTTCGATGAACTGGGCGCTGAACACGCGCCGCTCGGCGCCGGCGCCGGGCGCGGCGTGGCCGTCGATCACTGCGCACAGCAGGTCGGCGGCCGCCGTGGCCATTTTCGCCATCGGCTGGCGCAGCGTGGTGAGGTTGTAGCTGAGCCAGTTGGCCGGCTCCACCGCGTCGAAGCCGGCCACCGACAGCTGGCGCGGGACGTCGATGCCCAGCTCGTGGCGCGCGCAATCGAGGCAGCCGATGGCCATCGTGTCGCTGCCGCAGAGGATGACGTCCGGCGCGTCGCCGCGGGCGGCCATGGCGGCAACCACGGCGCGCAGGCCGGCCGCGCCGCTGGCGTAATCGGACTGGCCGGACACGACCACGGGCGCGGGCAGGCCCAGTTCGGCCAGACGCTCGCAGGCGCCGCGCCTGCGCTCGCCGGCAACGGTGGCGACGGCGTCGTCGTCTGCGCCGGCCAGGATGCCGAAGCGGCGGTGGCCGGCGGCGGCCAGGCGCGAGACCAGCAGGCGGCCCGCCTCGCGGTGGTCGCACGTGACGGTGTTCACAGTCGCCTCGCGCAGGGTGCGGTTGAACAGCACGACCGGCACGTGGCGGCGGTCGAATTCGGCGACATGGCCGGCCGTCAGGCGCGCGGCGGCAATCACGCCGTCCACCTGGTATTGCCACACTTCGGACAGCACCCGGTCCATGTCGGCGGCCGCTTCGCGCGGCAGCGTAAACAGCAGCACGCGCTTGCCGCGGGCGCCGATCTGCTGGCTCAACTCGCCAAGCAGCTGCGGATAGTGCAGGTTGGCGTCGCTGGCGATGATGACCGCCACCATGTTGGAGCGGCGCGTGATCAGGCTGCGGGCAGCCGCGTTGGGGATGTAGTCGAGCAGGGACGCGGCCTTCATCACGCGCGCCAGCGTCGCTTCCGACACGCTGGCGTTCTGCTGGAAGCAGCGCGACACGGCGGACTGCGACACCCCGGCCACCAGCGCCACATCGTACGATGTCACGCGGCGCGCCTCGCGGGCGATAACGGCTTTATGGGCGATGGCGCTGGTTTCCACGCACGGCTTGGGCTTGGTCATGTGTCTCGTAGGTCGGCAGGGCGCCCGGATCTGTGGGGCGGCCCTGGCAGCGGTTGGTCTGCAACGAGCATAATCAATAAATTGCCGTACGACAATACCTATTACACGTTAACTCTGTTTCTTTTCGGAAATTAGTAACCAAGTGTCGCATCGCGGCGATTTTTCCTGTCGCGGCCGGTTTTCTGCTAACATATCGCCCCTTTATCAGTTGAAGGGGCGACATGGCCAACGCATGCGGCGTCGATTTCGGAACGTCAAATTCCACGGTGGGACTGGTACGTCCCGGACAGCCCGTGATGCTCGGCCTCGAGGATGGCAAGACCACCTTGCCGTCGGTCGTGTTTTTTAACGCCGACGAGGAAGAAGTCAAGTTCGGCCGCGCTGCGCTGGCCGACTACCTGGCCGGGTACGAGGGGCGTCTGATGCGCTCGCTGAAAAGCCTGCTTGGCACCAGCCTGATCGACGGCCAGACCGAGGTGGGCGGTCGCGCGCTGCCGTTCCGCCTGCTGCTGGCGCAATTCATCGGCGAGCTCAAGCAGCGCGCCGAACGGGCTGCCGGCCGCCAGTTCAACTCGGCCGTGTTCGGCCGTCCCGTGCACTTCATCGACGACAGCGCCGCCAACGACCAGCTGGCCGAAGACACCCTGGCCGAGATCGCCCGCTCGGTGGGCTTCACGGACATCGCCTTCCAGTTCGAGCCGATTGCCGCCGCGTTCGACTACGAGTCGCAGATCGACCGCGAGGAACTGGTTCTGATCGCCGACATCGGCGGCGGCACGTCCGACTTTTCGCTGGTGCGCCTGTCGCCCGACCGCGCCAAAAAGGCCGAGCGCCGCGACGACATTCTCGCCAACGGCGGCGTCCACATCGGCGGCACCGATTTCGATAAATACCTGAGCCTGTCGTCGGTGATGCCGCTGCTGGGCTTTGGCAGCCGCCTGCGCAACGGCAGCGAAGTGCCGTCGAGCTACTTCTTCAACCTGGCCACGTGGCATACCATCAACCAGGCGTACACCAAGAAGATGTGGACCCAGCTGGCCGATCTGCTGCGCGACTCGGCCGAGCAGGAAAAGCTGGGGCGCCTGCAGCGCCTGATCGACGACCGCGCTGGCCACTGGCTGGCCATGAAGGCGGAAGAAGGCAAGATCGCGCTGTCCGGCGCCGAGCGCCACTTGCTCGAGCTCGACCGTTTGTCACCGCCGGTCACCCTGGCGCTCGCCCGCGCCCAGTTCGACGACGCAATCAACCACCGGGTGGGCTGGGGGGAAAGCACGGTCCTGACCCTGCTGCGCGACGCCGGGGGCGCGCCGGCCGACGTCGATACGGTATTCTTCACGGGCGGCTCCAGCGGCGTGCGCATGCTGCGCGAGCGCATCGGCGCGCTGGTGCCGGCCGCGCGCAAGGTCGAAGGCGACCTGTTCGGCAGCATCGGCGCCGGCCTGGCGCTGGACGCGGTGCGCAAGTTCGGCTAACCCATTCGGTCCCAAAGGAAACACATGCTCGACCAACCCATCGTGATGCTCGACTTCGAGACCACCGGCCTGTCGCCCGCCATGGGCGACCGCATTACCGAAGTGGCGGCGCTGCGCATCGTGGGCGGCGAGGTCGTCGAGCGTTACGTGTCGCTGGTCAACTGCAACGTGCGCATCCCCGCGTTCATCACGGGCCTGACCGGCATCACCCAGGCCATGGTCGACGGGGCGCCGCCCGTGCACCGCGTGGTGCCGGAACTGCTGGACTTTATCGGCAACGATGCGCTGTCGGCCCACAACGCCAGCTTCGACGAGAAATTCCTGGTGGCCGAGGCGGCGCGCCACAACCTGACGGCCCGCCACCGGTCGCTGGTGTGCTCGCTCAAGCTGTCGCGCCGGGTGTTTCCCAACCTGTCCAGCTACAAGCTGGGGCAGTTGTCCGGGCAGCTGGGCATCCGCTTCAACGGCGCGGCCCACCGGGCCGAGGCCGATGCGGAAGTGGCGGCGAACGTGCTGATCCATATCGGCCGCCACCTGCGCAGCACGTACAGCCTGGCGGCCGTCGATCCCGACTTGCTGGTGTCGGTCAACAAGCTGGCGGCCGCCAAGGTCCATCAATTTCTGCTGAAACAGCCAACCGCCGCGTAACCGGATTTCCCCAGCCGGCGTCTACCGCCAACCGTCCCCGACTCGTTTGACTCCGCTCAAATGCCGGGCGTGGGCGAGTTTTACACTTCAGTCAACATAGTTGCCAAGTTGACTAGAGGTGCGCCATGAACGATCACAGCTCGGCCAGAGATGGCTACGACACGTATCTCTGGTACCGCGACGCGGCCGAGCGGGGCGATCCCTACGCCCAGTTCAACCTCGGCCTGCTCTACAAGGCGGGGCGCGGCGTGGCCCGCGACGACCGCCAGGCGTTCCAGTGGATGCACCAGGCCGCGCAGCAGGGCCTGGCGTTCGCCCAGAATCACCTGGGCGCCATGTACTACGGCGGGCGCGGCGTCTCGTGCAACGACAGGGAAGCGGTGCGCTGGTTCCGCTGCGCGGCCCGCCAGGGCGACGCCTCCGCCCAGCAAAACCTGGCGCTCATGTACAAAAAGGGGCGCGGCGTGCCGCGCAGCGATCACATCGCGCTGGCGTGGTGCTACCGGGCGTCGGAACAGGGCGCGGCCAGCGCCCAGGCCCTGCTGGGCGTGGCCTACGTCCATGGCGCGGGCGTGCGCCGCAATTATCCGCTGGCGCTGGCGTGGCTGCGCAAGGCGGCGCTGCAGAACAACGCGGGCGCCCAGCTCCATCTCGGGCTCATGTACAAGAACGGCCTCGGCGTGCTGCGCAACGACCGGCAGGCGCTGGCGTGGCTGCGGCAGGCGGCGGCGCAGGGCCAGCCGGTGGCGCAACGGCTGGTGGGCGTGGCGTACGCCGAGGGGCAGGGCGTGCCGGCCGATCCGCTGCGCGCGTATGCCTGGCTGCTGCGCGCTGCCGAGCAGGAGGATGCGGACGCCCAGTTCAACCTGGGCATCATGCTGGCCAACGGCAAGGGCGTCGAGCGCGACGAGGAACTGGCGTTCACCTGGTATTACCGCGCCGCGCAGACGGGCCACGTGCAGGCGCAATTCAACCTGGCCGGCATGTACGCGCGCGGCCGCGGCGTGGCGCGCAACGATGCGCTGGCGCTCACGTGGTTCCTGGCGGCGGCCGAGCAGGGGGCGGCCAGCGCCCAGTTCAACGTGGGCGTGATGTACGCCAACGGCCTGGGCGCGCCGCGCAACGACGTGCGCGCGGTGGCCTGGTACCGGCGCGCGGCCGCGCAGGGCGATGCCAGCGCCCAGAACAACCTGGGCGTGATGTATGCCAACGGCCACGGCGTGGCGCGCGACCCGCAGCGCGCCGTGCAGTGGTACGCCATGGCCGCCAACCAGGGCCATGCGCAGGCCCGCACCAACCTCGACAACCTGGCGGCGCAGCGCCTGATGGGGCAGTAAGGCGGCTTGCATGCGGCGAGCCGGCTGCTTTTGACGCCAGAAATCCACGCCGGCGCCGCAATTTCGCGCACGACTGCGCTTCTATTGCCATGATGCATCGTTGAGGCGCTACAATGGGTGATCGACGTTTATTCCTCACCCAAAGTCAGGTCTTCCATGCGACGTACTCCCGGCCGTAGTGTCGTGTTCAGTTCCCTGCTGTGCGCTGCCAGCGCCGGCGCCACCGGCGTGGCCGTGCAGGTCCAGGACGCGGCCGGCAAGCCGCTGCCCGATACCGTGATCTTCATCGAGCCCGACGGCGCCGTGCCGGCGGCCAGAAACCCTGGCGGCGCCGAGATCGAGCAGAAAGGGCTGAAGTTCCTGCCGCTGGTCACCGTGATCCAGACCGGCGGCCGGATCAACTTCCCCAACAACGACAAGGTGCGCCACCACATTTATTCGTTTTCGCCGGCGCACAAGTTCGACCAGAAACTGTATTCGGGCCAGGCCGCCACGCCGCAGGTGTTCGACAAGGCCGGCACCGTGGTCCTCGGCTGCAACATCCACGACAAGATGCTGGCGTACGTGAAAATTGTCGACACCCCGTACTTTGCCAAGACCGACGGCGCGGGCGCGGCCCGCATCGACCTGCCTGCGGCAGGCAAATATACGGTCAAGGCCTGGCACTACAACACCGTGGGCGGCGCCACGCCCGAGCAGGTGCTGACCGTCAAGGCCGGCGACGCGCTGGCCACCACTGTCTTCAAACTGCCCATGAAGCCGCCGGCCGCGGCCGACGCGGCGTCCACGCTCTAGGGACCAGCATGCGCCTGGGATTTCGCAGCCTGGAAAGCCGTATCGTCACCATCTTCCTGCTGTTGATCGTGGCGGTGCAGGTCGTGGGCCTGCTGGTGATCCAGCGCGGCATCGACAACAATGCGCGGCAGTCGATCAGCGGCGAGCTGACCAACGGCGCCAAGGTGTTCGGCCGCCTGCTCGAACAGAATGCGCAGAACCTGCGCTTCGGCGCGCGGCTGCTGGCGCGCGACACGGCGTTCCTGGCCGCCATCGGCAACAACGAGGAGGGCGACCGCGCGACCATCGAGTCGGCGCTGGCCAACAGCGGGCGCCGCATCAAGGCGTCGACGACCACCCTGATCGACAGCGACCGCCAGATCAGCGTGTCCACCAATCCCGGCCAGGCCGCCGGTCTCGACAAGATGGTGGGCGGCCTGCTGGACGCGGCCGAAGCGGCGGACGGCGCCAACGGCATCGCCATCGTCGAACGGCGGCCATACCAGGTTGTGGTCATGCCCATCAAGGCGCCGATCACCATCGGCTGGATCGTCATGACGTTCCCGATCGACCGCCAGCTGGCCGGCGAAATGCGCGAGGTGACGTCGCTGCACGCCACCATCGTCACGCGCGACCAGGGCGGGCGCTGGCTGCAGGCCGGCTCCACGTTCGTGGGACCGTCGGCGCAGGCCGTGGTGGACCAGCTGCAGGCGTTGCCAACCACGCCGGCGGCCGCGCACGAGGTCAAGCCGGCGCCGTTCGACCTCGAAGTGGAAACCAGCCATTACAGCGCGCGCCTGCTGCCCATCGGCGAGGACCGGGGCCAGATGGCCGGCGTCGTGCTGGCCCGCTCCATCGACGAGGCCACGGCCGAATACCGGCGCCTGGAGCGCTGGCTGATTTTGCTCACCGTGTGCGGCATTGTCATTTCCATCGTCATCATCGTGATCACCGCCAAGCGCATCGCCCAGCCGATCAGCACCCTGGCCGAGACGGCCCGCCGCCTGGAGCAGGGCGACTACAAGGGCGAGATCGACACCAGCCGGGTGGACGAAATCGGCGCCCTGGCCAGCGCCTTCGAGGCCATGCGCGAAGGGATCGCCAAGCGCGAACAGGAAATCCGCCGGCTGGCGTACTGGGACACGCTGACCAACCTGCCCAACCGCGCGCAGTTCGTCCTGCTGCTCAACGATGCGCTGGCGGACGCGCGCAAGCGCGAGGAGGCCGTGTTCGTGCTGATGATGGACCTGGACCGCTTCAAGCACGTCAACGACGTCATGGGCCTGAGCTTTGGCGATGCGCTGCTGCGCCAGGTGGCCGGCCGCCTGCAGCTGCTGCTGGTCAACCGGCTGCAGTCGTCGGCCCAGGTGGCGCGCCTGGGCGGCGACGAATTTGCCGTGCTGCTGCCCGCGTCCGACATCGAGGCGGCGCAGCGCATGGCCGCCGAAATCCTGCACACGCTGGAGGCGCCGCTGTCGCTGGACGACCAGACGGTCGACATCGGCGCCGGCCTCGGCATTGCCGGTTATCCGGCCCATGGCGACGACGGCGAATCGCTGCTCAGCATGGCCGAGGTGGCGATGTACGCGGCCAAGTCGCGCAACGACGGCGCCGTGGTGTACGACGCCGCGATGGACAAATCGAGCGACAAGAGCCTGTCGCTGCTGACGGAGCTGCGCAACGCCATCGAGCGCAACGAGTTCCGCCTGTTCGTCCAGCCCAAGATCATGCTCGACACGGGCGAGGTGGTGGGCATGGAGTCGCTGGTGCGCTGGGTGCACCCGGAGCGGGGCAATGTGTTCCCGGACGAGTTCATCCCGTTTGCCGAGCAGACCGGCTTTATCCGCCTGCTCACGCGCTGGGTGATGGAAAAATCGGCGGAGCTGTGCCAGCAGCTGGCCGCGCAAGGCCATCATTTGAAAGTGTCGGTCAACCTGTCCACGCGCGACCTGCTGGACCAGGACCTGCCCGTGAAATTTGCCGAACTGCTGGCGCGCCACCGGCTGTCGCCCGGCTCGTTCTGCCTGGAGATTACCGAGAGCGCCATCATGGACGACCCGGTGCGGGCGCAGACCACGCTCGAGCGGTTATCGAACATGGGCGTCGATCTGTCGATCGACGATTTCGGCACCGGTTACTCGTCGCTCGCGTATCTGAAACGGCTGCCCGTCAACGAACTCAAGATCGACAAGTCGTTCGTGCTGAACATGGAGAACGACGAGGGCGACACCAAGATCGTGCGCTCCACCATCGACCTCGGCCACAACATGGGCCTGCGCGTGGTGGCCGAGGGCATCGAGAGCGAAGCCGTGTGGCGCCTGCTGGCGGAACTGGGCTGCGACCAGGGGCAGGGCTATTTCATGAGCCGCCCGATCCCGGGCGACCAGCTGGTGGCGTGGCTGGAGAAATGGCGCGCGCCGATCGCCATTGCCGACGGCAGCGCCGCCGAATAAAAGTTTCCTCCGTAACAAAGCTAACATTTCATATTTGTTACGCCGCACGTTATGATCTGGTTGCTGAACCGTTACCAACATGTTCGAAACCAGGGATCACCATGCCACGACGACTGACCTTATTAGCCTCCCTCATGCTGACGCAAGCTGCCGCCATGGCGCAAACCTGCGGCGCCAACTGGCCCGCCATCGACTACCCGGTCACCCGCACCGTGGACCAGCAGGACAATTACCACGGCAGCACGATTGCCGACCCTTACCGCTGGCTGGAAGACGCCAACAGCGCCGACACGGCGGCCTGGGTCCAGACCCAGAACCAGCTCACGCAAGGCTACCTGGCGCAGATTCCGGGCCGGGAGGCGATCAAGGCGCGTTTGACCAGGCTGTGGAACTACGAGCGCTTCAGCGTGCCGTTCAAGGAAGGCGGGCGCTATTTCTACAGCCGCAACGACGGCCTGCAAAACCAGTCGGTGCTCTACACCATGAAGACGCTGGCCGACATGCCGCGCCTGCTGCTGGACCCGAACACGCTCGCAGCCGACGGCACCGTGGCGCTGGCCGGACTGGCCGTCAGCCCGAACGGCAAGTATCTCGCCTACGGCACGGCCGCCTCCGGCTCGGACTGGAACGAGATCCGCGTGCGCGACATCGACACGGGCCGCGACGTGGCCGACCACATCAAGTGGGTCAAGTTTTCACGCACGGCGTGGCTGCACGACGGCTCGGGATTCTTCTACAGCCGCTATGACGAGCCCACCGAGGCCGGCAAGCTGGCCGCCGTCAATTACTTCCAGAAGCTGTACTTCCACAAGCTGGGCACCGCGCAAAGCGCGGACGTGCTGGTGTACGACCGCCCCGACAACAAGGACTGGGGCTTCTCGGCCGAGGTGACGGAAGACGGCCGGTACCTGGTGATCACCGCGTCGCAGGGTACGGAAAACAAGAACCGCGTGTTCTACAAGGACTTGAAGCAGAAGGACGGCAAGGTAGTGGGCCTGCTGGAGGACTTCGACGCGGCCTATAATTTCGTCGGCAACGACGGCGCCGTGTTCTATTTCCACACCGAGCGCAATGCGCCGCGCGGGCGCATCGTGGCCATCGACGTGCGCAAGCCTGCCGTACTGAGCTGGAAGCAGATCGTGCCCGAGAGCGGCAGCACGCTGGTCTCGGCGTCGCTGGTGAACAACCAGCTGCTGGTAGACTACCTGAACGACGCCCACAGTTTGGTCAAGGTCTTCGACCTGCGCGGTAAGCCATTGCACGATATCGCACTGCCGGGCCTGGGCACGGCAGCGGGATTTTCCGGCAAGCGGTCCGACACCGAGACCTTTTACTCGTACACGAGCTTTACCACGCCATCGACCATCTACCGGTACGACCTCAAGGCCAACAAGAGCAGCGTGTACCGCCAGCCCAAGGTCGATTTCGATCCGGCCGCCTACGAAACCCGCCAGGAGTTTTATACCAGCCGCGACGGCACCAAGGTGCCGATGTTCATCGTCGCCAAAAAGGGCATCCGGTACGACGGCACCAACCCGACGTATCTGTATGGCTACGGCGGCTTCAATATCTCGCTCACGCCCGCGTTCTCGGTCGCCAACCTGGCCTGGCTGGAAATGGGCGGCGTGTACGTGATGGCGAACCTGCGCGGCGGCGGCGAGTACGGCGAATCGTGGCACGAGGCTGGCACCAGGCTGAAAAAGCAGAACGTGTTCGACGACTTCATCGGCGCGGCCGAATGGCTGGTGGCGCACAAGGTCACGTCGCCGGCAAAGCTGGCCATCGGCGGCGGCAGCAACGGCGGCCTGCTGGTGGGGGCGGCCATGACCCAGCGTCCCGACCTGTTCGCGGCGGCGATTCCGCAGGTGGGCGTGCTCGACATGCTGCGCTTCCATAAGTTCACGATCGGCTGGGCCTGGACGTCGGACTACGGCTCGTCCGACAACGCCGACGAGTTCAAGGCGCTGCTCAAGTACTCGCCGCTGCACAACCTGAAAAAAGGCGCATGCTACCCGGCCACGATGATCACCACGGCGGACCACGACGACCGCGTGGTGCCGGCGCACAGCTTCAAGTTTGCCGCTGCCGCGCAGGCGGCGCAGGCAGGCCAGCCGGGCGCAGCGCCGATCCTGATCCGCATCGACACCAAGGCCGGCCACGGCGCCGGCAAGCCCACCACCAAGCAGATCGAGGAAGTGGCGGACCGCTGGGGCTTCCTCACGCGCGCGCTGCACATGGATGACGGCGCCAAGGCTGCCGGCCAGCCGTAACCGGCAACGGTCCTCGACCAGGGGAGGCGCCGCCAGGCGTCTCCCTTTTTGTCATCGGGCCACTGATTGTCCGACTACGTTTGTTATCGAACGTAGTAATTTTCAATGCGCAATTAAAATCCTTGCATAGAGCTGTCGGCGCTTCCCGAACAATGCAGTGCTACTCGACTTCTATCGAATCGACGCCCTTGTTCCTCAACCCCTTTGCTGACCTGCCATGCACACGACGACCCCGCAAACCACGCGCCAGCGGCGCCAGCCCACCACCCGCATCTCCACCGGCATCGAAGGCCTGGACGACATCCTGTGCGGCGGCCTGACGGCGCAGCGCGTGTACCTGGTGGAAGGCTCGCCCGGCACCGGCAAGACCACGCTGGGGCTGCAATTCCTGCTCGATGGCGTGCGCCGCAACGAGTCGGGCCTGTACATCACGCTGTCGGAAACGGCCGACGAGCTTGATGCCGTCGCGGAGAGCCACGGCTGGGAGATGGACGGCATCACCGTGTTCGAGCTGGCCAACGACACGGCGCTGGACCCGGACGCGCAGCAGTCGGTGTTCCACCCGTCGGAAGTGGAGCTGGGGGAGACCACCAAGAGCGTGATGGAGCAGGTCAATGCGCTCAAGCCGCTGCGCGTGGTGTTCGACAGCCTGTCGGAAATGCGGCTGCTGGCGCAGAACCCGCTGCGCTACCGGCGCCAGATCCTGGCCCTGAAACAGTTCTTTGCGCTGCGCGACTGCACCGTGCTCATGCTCGACGACAAGTCGAACAGCCCCGACCAGCAGCTGCACAGCATTGCCCACGGCGTGATCAGCCTGGAGCAGATTGCCCAGGAGTTCGGCAAGGAACGGCGCCGCGTCAACGTCATCAAGATGCGCGGCGCGAAATTCCGCGGCGGCTACCACGACTACACGCTGGACACGGGCGGCCTGACCATCTTTCCGCGCCTGATCGCGGCCGAGCATCACCGGCCGTTCGGCATGCAGGTCTGTTCCACCGGCTCGTCCAGCTTTGACGCGCTGCTGGGTGGCGGCCTGGCTTCCGGCACCAATACCCTGATCATGGGGCCGTCGGGCATCGGCAAGACCACGGCCTCCGTGCGCTGCCTGCTGACGGCGCTCGAACGGGGCGAGCATGCATCGTTTTACCTGTTCGACGAAGGCCTGGGCACGTTCTTTGCGCGGTCGGCAGCGCTGGGCATGGAGTTGCGGCCGTACACGGAGAGCGGCCAGCTCACGCTCCACCATATCGATCCGGCCGAGCTGGCGCCGGGCGAATTTGCCCAGATGCTGCGCCACGCGGTGGAGCACGATAACGTGCGGTTCATCGTCATCGACAGCCTGAACGCCTACCTGCAGGCCATGCCGGGCGAGCATTTCCTGACGCTGCAGATGCACGAACTGCTGTCCTACCTGAACCAGCAGGGCGTGACCACGGTGCTGGTGCTGGGACAGCACGGCCAGATCGGCGAGGTGCGCAGCGATATCGACCTGAGCCACCTGAGCGACACCACCGTGCTGCTGCGGTTTTTCGAGTCCAGCGGCAGGCTGCGCCGTGCTGTCACCGTGATCAAGAGCCGCACGGCCGAGCATGCGCTGACCATTCACGAGCTGATGCTGGGCCGCGGCGGCATTGCCATCGGTCCCGCGCTCGAGGGTTTCGAAGGCGTGCTCACCGGCTTGCCCACCTACCGCGGCAAGACGCCGATGATGGAGGCGCATCCCGATGACGCCAAGTAGGACGGCGGGTCGTACCGCAGTGAGCGACGCCGGCAGCGCGGCGTGCGAAGACCGGATTTTGATCCTGGCGCCGCACGGACGCGACGCCGAAGTGATCGGCCAGGTGCTCGACCGTAACGGCTTCGCAGGCATGGCCATGGCCGACCTGGACGCCGTGGTGGCTGCGCTGCAGGCGGGCGCGGGCGCGTGCGTGATTGCCGAGGAAGCGCTGCAGGAAGCGGGCGTGCAGCCGTTGCTGGACTGGCTGGCCACGCAGGAGCCGTGGTCCGACTTTCCGTTCGTTGTGCTGGTGGCCCGGGGCGGCGTCAATGCCGGGGTGGCACGCAGCGTCTTCGACCGGCTGGGCAATATCGTGCTGCTCGAGCGGCCGCTCAACACGGACACGCTGCGCAGCGCCGCCGCGTCGGCCCTGCGCGGCCGCCGCCGGCAATACGAATCGCGCCAGATCCTGCTCGAACGCACGCTGGCGTCCGACAGCCTGCGCGACAGCCGGGTCCAGCTGCTGCAATTGAACGAGACGCTGGAGTCGCGCATCGAAGAGCGCACGCGCGCGCTGGCCCAGGCCAACGACCGCCTGATGACCGAAGTGATCGAGCGCGAGCGGGTGCAGCTGGCCATGGTGCAGCTGCAAAAGATGGAAGCGGTGGGGCGCCTGACCGGCGGCATCGCCCACGATTTTAACAACCTGCTCAACGTGATCCAGGGCAGCATGGACCTGATCCTGCTGCTGTCGCAAGATCCTGCCACGCGCAGCAAGGCCGAGGTGGCGCGTCGCGCATGCGAACGCGGCGGCAAGCTCACCAGCCAGCTGCTGGCCTTCTCGCGCAACCAGCGCCTGAACCTGCGCGCCACCGACGTGCGCGCCATGTTCGACGGCGTGCGCGAGCTGATGGCCACGTCGCTGGGCTCGGCTGTGGAACTGGTGTTCGAACAGGACGACCAGGTCGGCTGCGTGATGGCCGACACCAACCAGATGGAAATGGCGCTGCTCAACCTGGCCATCAACGCGCGCGACGTGATGCCGGCCGGCGGCAAGCTCGTGGTGCGCGCCAGCGTGGCCAGCGCGCCGCAGGGACTGCTGCCGCCGGGGCGCTACTGCCGCATTGCCGTCACCGACAACGGTCCGGGCATCGCTCCCGCCATCCTGGGCAAGGTGTTCGAACCGTTTTTTACCACCAAGAGCGTGGGCAAGGGCACCGGGCTGGGACTGAGCCAGGTGTACGGCATGGCCCAGCAGTCGGGCGGCACCGCGCGCGTGCTGAGCCAGGAGGGCGCCGGCACCACCATCGAGATCTGGCTGCAGCTGTCGGTGCCGGACGCCCCGCAGCCGGCAGGCAGTCCCGTCACGCTGGTCAAGGCGGTGGCGCCCGGCGTGCGCATCCTGGTGGTGGAAGATGACAAGTCGGTGCGCGAATCGATGGTGGAATTGCTGGAAACGCTGGGCTATCTGGTGAGCCAGGCCCACGACGGCGAAGCGGGCCTGCGCGCGCTGCGCCTGCAGCCGCCGCACCTGATGATTACCGACTACCTGATGCCGGGCATGACGGGCGCCCAGCTGGTGGCGGCCGCCAACCGCGAGTTTCCCGGCCTGCCCATGATTATCGTCACCGGATATGCGGACATGGAAGCGATCGACCTGGTGATCGGCGACAATGCCGTGCTGCGCAAGCCGTTCCAGCTCGTGCAACTGGCCACGGCCGTGGAGCGGGCGCTGCGCCGCGCGCAAGCCGTTCCGAGCTGACCGGCGCACGCGCCCTGCGTGATGCCGGGCCGCTAGCGGTGAATCACCACCAGCAGCGCCTTCGCTTCGGTCTTGCCCAGGTTGCGCACGACGTGCTGCTGGTCGGCCGGGTAGCGCGCCGTGCCGCCGCTTTTGACCTTTTTCTTGTCCGCGCCCACTTCCACTTCCACCGAACCATGGATCAGCGTCAGGTGTTCCTGGGCGCCCGGATCGTGGCCCTGCGACGCCAGTTCGCCGCCGGGCGCCAGCGTCAGTTCATACCATTCGTATTTGCCGGCCAGTTCCATCGGCCCCAGGATGCGCAGCACGTAGCCGGCGTGGTGGCCGGGCAGGGTGGGCGTCTCGTGGGCGTCGAGCACGCGGATGGTGGCGGTTTCCTTTTCCGATGACGACAGCAGTTCGCTGATCTGCACGCCCAGGGCGTTGGCCAGGCGCCAGGTGATGGCGATGGTAGGATTGGCTTTTTCGCGCTCGATTTGCGAGAGCATCGATTTGGAGACGCCGGCAATGCGCGACAGGTCTTCCAGCGTGAGGCCGCGCGCCAGCCGCAGGCGCTGCAAGGCGGCGCCCACTTCGGGCGGGGCGTTCGTCGACAAGGGTGTTTTCATTGTTTTATTCGGCCGATGAGCTAAATTCTGGGTAAATCTGTCGGAAAAGGGCGGCAATAACCGCATGCTGCCGTCTTGCGCTGTGCACTGCTAATCTGTAATATTCGATATATTGAATTTGAGTTCGACATAACGAATTTCTCATAACGCAGTGGAAAGCGCGCAATGGGGTGCGTTGGGATCGTACCATATCGTGTACTACTACAGACAAGGACCATCATGAGCATCGACGCCAAAAACACCTTCTTCAGCGGCCTGCAGCAAACGCTGTCCCAGCTGCAAAGCGACGGCCTGTACAAACCGGAGCGGGTACTGGCGTCGCGCCAGGGCGCCGAAGTGGTCGGCCAGGACGGCCGCACCCTGATCAATATGTGCGCCAATAACTACCTGGGCCTGTCGGGCGAAGAGTGGGTGGCGCAGGCGTCCATCGACGCCACCGAAAAATACGGCTACG
>JBEVMD010000121.1:0-4445 GCA_040508835.1 Duganella sp.
TGCGCACCAACGGCAATGCGACGCCGGTACTTCTCAATCAGCGGCTGCTCGCACAAGCCGTCGAGCAGTTCGACGGCATCGGCCACAGGAATCGGATACTCCCACTCCCCGCGCGTGGCGCCCACGTTCTTGCCCTTGATGGTGATGACGGCCCGTTCGCCCTCGATGCGCACGCGCACTGTGCGGTCCTTGTGCGACGACAGGTAGCCCTGGCGGAAGAACACCGGTTCGCCCAGCGTCTTCCAGGCGTCGCCGTGCACCAGGAACTTGCGTTCGATTTCGACGCCCACGATCAGTCGTCGCCGAGCGACAGCAGGATCGGTTGCAGGATGGCCGCGCCCAGGGCGGCCGAGCGGGCGCCGTTCCAGCCCACGCGCGCATCGGGCAGGTCGGCATTGTCCTTGAACGGCATTTCGAGCGTGAGCGCCAGGCAGCCGAAGTGGTGGCCCACGTACTTGGAGGCCAACGTCAGCATGTCTTCCTTGTACTTGCTGGCCGCGTAGCCCACCTTGTCCTGGAAGTCGGGCGTGGCGTTTTTATAGCGGTCGATGAACGCCTGCTGCCTGGCGCGGCGCTCGTCGCTGAAGTTTTCCAGCATCTCGTTGCCGGCCACGAAGTTGTACGGCAGCGCTTCGTCGCCGTGGATGTCGAAGAACATGTCGATGCCCGTTTCGTGCATCTTCTGTTTGACGACCAGCACTTCGGGGCTGCGCTCGAGCGAGGGCGTCATCCACTCGCGATTGAGGTTGGCGCCGGCCGCATTGGTGCGCAGGTTGCCGCGCACCGAGCCGTCCGGATTCATGTTGGGCACGATGTAGAACACGCAGCTTTGCAGCAGCTTGCGGGCGATCGGGTTGGCGTCGTCCAGCAGCGAGTCGATCAGCCCTTCGATGAACCACTCGGCCATCGATTCGCCCGGGTGCTGGCGCGCGATGAACCAGATTTTTTTCGGCGCTTCGGGCTTGCCGATGACGACCAGGTTCATGTCGCGGCCATCGACCGTGCTGCCCAGGTCCTGCACGCGGGCCAGGGGATGCTCGCCCACTTCGCCCAGCAGGCGCAGGTGGCGCTCGTACGAATACGGCTCGAAGTACGCGTAATAGATGCTGTCGGTATCGGGCGTATGCTTGATGGTCATGACCGCGCCGTCAAAGCTGGTGGGCACGCGGAACCAGTTTTCGCCGTCGTAGCTGGCCACCGCGTTGTAGTCCTGGTAGCCCTTGGCGTACGTCGCTTCGCCCGCGTTCAGGAAGCGCATCCTGACCTGCTGGCCCGACGCGCCCTGCAGGCGGAAGTGGAACCACTGGTGGATGTCCGCGTGCGAGTCCTTGCGCAGCTTCAGTTCGATGGTGGCGGCGCTGTCGGCGCGCACCACCTCGATGGCGCCCGAGTCGAAATTCTGGCTGATTTTGATGGTCATGGTCGATCCAATAAGGGGTTACCGATGACGCTATTTTACCAGCATGGTCCCTTCGCGTTTATAGCGGGCATGCCACGCCAGGGCCTCTTCCAGCACGTGCGGGGTCTGCCCGCCGCCGGCCTGCGCCCGCTCGACATACGCGCGCAATTGCGGGCGGTAGTCGGGATGGGCGCAGCGCTCGATGATCAAAGGCGCCCGCTCGCGCGGGGCCAGGCCGCGCAGGTCGGTCAGGCCCCATTCGGTCACCAGCACGTCGACGTCATGCTCGGTGTGGTCCACGTGCGCGGCAAACGGCACCACGCTCGAGATGGCGCCGTCCTTGGCCACGGATTTGCTGACGAAAATCGACAGCTGGCCGTTGCGCGCGAAGTCGCCAGAGCCGCCGATGCCGTTCATCATGTGCGTGCCGCCCACGTGGGTGGAGTTGACGTTGCCGTAGATGTCGAATTCCAGCGCCGTGTTCAGGGCGATGATGCCGAGCCGGCGCACGATCTCGGGATGGTTGCTGATCTCCTGCGGGCGCAGCACGATGCGGTCGCGGTACTGCTCGATGTTGGCGATGAAGCGCTCGTGCGCGGCGGCCGTCAGCGTGATCGACGACGCCGAGGCCATGGCCAGGTGGCCCGAATCGAGCAAGGCGATGGCGCTGTCCTGCAGTACCTCCGAATACATGGTCATGGCGCGGAACGACGACGCGGACAGGCCATGCAGCACGGCGTTGGCGATGGTGCCGATGCCCGCCTGCAGCGGCAGCAGCTGCGGTCCCATGCGCCCGGCAGCCACTTCGCCCTCGAGAAAAGTCACCACGTGGCGGGCGATGGCGTCCGTTTCGGCATCGGGCGGCAGCGCGTTGGACGGGCTGTCCGGGCTGTCGGTGAAAACGATGGCCGCAATGCGCGCAGGATCGACCGCAATCGCGGTGGCGCCGATGCGCTGCAGCGGCGACGTGAGCGGGATCGGCCCCCGTTCGGGGCGCGCCTGCGGCACGTAGATGTCGTGAAAGCCTTCCAGCGCCAGCGGCGCGGCCAGGTTGATCTCGATGACGATCTGCGCGGCCTGCTGGGCGAAGCTGGCCGTGTTCCCGACCGACATGGTGGGGATGATGGCGCCGTCGGCGCGGATCGCCACCGCCTCGATGACCGCAATGTCTACCGGTTTCAGGTCGCCGGAGCGCAGCTGCTCGGCGGTCTCGGACAGGTGCTGATCGATGAACATCACCTCGCCCGTGTTGATCTTGCGGCGCAGCGCGGCGTCGGCCTGGAACGGCATGCGGCGCGCCACCACGCCGGCATTGGCCATCAGGCCGTCGCTGTCGTTGCCGAGCGAGGCGCCCGTGAGCAGCGTCAGGTGCAGCGGCGCGGTGCGGGCCCGTTCCACCAGCGCCAGCGGCAGCGCCTTGGCGTCGCCGGCGCGCGTGAAGCCGCTCATGCCGACGGTCATGCCGTCCTTGAACAGCGCGGCGGCGCGCGCGGCGCTCATCACTTTGTCCATCAGCGCCGGACGGCGGATGCGGTTGAACAGTCGGTCTTCTTGCATGGTGTGCTCCTGGTTTTTCCTTCTTATAGTGTTTCAGTATAGAATCAAGAAATCAGTCGCTTCATGACTTAAATTCTTATCACCCAGTCGTTTAATTCATGGACCTCCGCTCGCTGCGCTACTTCGTCGAAACCGTACGCCGCAACAGTTTTACCCAGGCGGCGGAGTCGCTGCACGTCACCCAGTCGACCATCAGCAAGATGGTGCGCCAGCTGGAACAAGAAGTGGGCGCGCAGCTGCTGATCCGCGACGGCCGCAAGCTGGCGCTCACCGATATCGGCCACGTGGTGTACGCGCGCGGCGAGGACATGCTGGCGTCGATGCGGCGCCTCGCCGCCGAGGTGCGCGACACCCAGACCGTGGCGCGCGGCCAGCTCACGGTGGGCATCCCGCCCATGATCAACGTGCTGCTCACGCCCGTACTGAAGGCGTTCCGCGAACGCCATCCCCATATCGCACTCACGCTGCTGGAAGACACGGGCCAGGCCATCGAGCGCAAGGTGGCGGCGGGCGAACTGGAAATCGGCCTGACCGTGCTCCCCGCCGCAGCCGCGCTGGGGTTGCAGACGGCGCCGATCGCCAGCTATCCGCTATGGGCGCTGGCGGCCCAAGGGACGTTCCAGAGCGGGCGCACCACGCTCAGGTTCAAGGCGTTGGCCAAACTGCCGCTGGTGCTGCTGACCGACGATTTCGCCCTCACCCGCAGCCTGCGCGCGGCGTTCGGCGCGGCCGGCTTCGAGCCGGACGTGGCCGCGCAATCGGGGCAATGGGACTGGCTGGTGGCCATGGCGTCGGCCGGCATGGGCGTGGCGCTGCTGCCGGAACCGTTCATCCGGCGCCTGGCTGTGGGGCCGCTGGACGCGGTGCGGCTGGTGGAGCCGGAACTGCAATGGCAGCCGGCCCACGTGTGGCAGGGCGGCTACCTGTCGCACGCGGCGCGCGCGTGGCTGGAGGTGTGCGCCGCTATGCTGGGGACGCCGGAGCGTCCGGCGACGCAGGCAGCACCGGCGGCAGCTCGTGCAGGGCGATCCCCTCGATAGGATCGACGTCCTGCTCCCATGGCCGCAGCGCGATGAAGCGCTGGGTGTCGTCATAGCCGGCCTGCCAGCGCGCGCGGATGCCGGTGGCGGAAAAGTCGATGTCCTTGGTGTGGTCTTCGTTGCCGATGCGGGGCGCCGTCAACGACAGCACGTGCATGGTGGTGCCGCAGCCCCAGCACGACAACGCGCGCACGTCCGGGGATGCCGCCACGTCGGGCGGCAGCAACAGCGTCAGTTCGCGGATCACGTGGCGCAGCCGGTGCAGCTTGCGCTGCTGCTCGATGTGGCTGGAGCGGCTCGCGTACTGGATCTCCTTCTGCTTGTCGAGTACATCGAGAATGCTTTGCGGTTCGGTGCCGTCCGGGTTCCATACCTGCACCGAGAAGATCACGGAACTGCGGCGCGGTTCGTCGTCGAGCACGGCCTCGATGGGCGTGTTGGAGTAGATG
>JBEVMD010000125.1:0-20005 GCA_040508835.1 Duganella sp.
ACGTTCAGCTATCCTGCCGTGCTGGGCGCGTCGCTGTATGCGCGCACTGCGGCCGGCGCTACGCCGCGCTCTTTCTTTATCGGCAAGACCATTGCCGAACCCACGCAGGCCTTGTGCGCGCTGGCGTTCGAGGCGACGTCGCGCGAAGTCATTGCGCTGTTTACGGCCGACTGCGCGCGGGAAGACCTGCGCGACCCGGCCACGCTGCCGCCCGACCACGCCATCGTGCGCGCGCTCAGGCAGCACTATCCCGATGCGCTGGCGTACCGCTGCGCGCCGCACCGGCCGGACGCCGGCCTGGCGCCCTTCCTGCGCCAGGCGATGGCCAAAGAAAAGGGGGGCGGCGCCAATGTTGCGGCTGCTGCGGCGGCTGCGGCGAACGCCAATACAAATACCAGCGCCAACGCCAGCGCCAACGCCGCAGCGAAAACCAGCGCCCACGCTGCAGCGACAGCCGATACCGTTGCAGAGTCCCATGCCGTAACCCTGGCGGCAAATGCCAACGCCGTCGCCCTGCTCGACGCGTTCGGCAACCTGTTGCTGTGCATGCCGGGTCAGCGCGCGCAGTCCGATATCCGCAGCGCGTTCATGGAAGCCACGCGCGCGTACGCCCAGTTGCGCTACAAGCTGATGGACGGCGCCACGCCCGCGCAGCAGCAGCTGGTGCGCCAGTACCTGGGTCATCCGAAAGAGGGGACGTTCGTGTTCGCGCGGGGGCCGGATGCGGGCGCGGTGAGCTTCATGGACCTGGGCGCGTATGCGTCCACCATGGAAGGGCCGCTGCCGGCGCATAACCCGGCGCAGTTCCAGTACGTGACGCCGCGCATGGCGGCAGCCGAACTCGATGCGCTGTGCGCCGCCATGCCGCCGCTGTACCGCGACGTGATCCGTGTGCGGCCGGTGCAGGTGGCGGACCAGGCCTTGATTGCCGCGCTGGCCTGAGCGGCACCCGGTCAGTCCTGCGGATCGTAGGTACCGATGCTCCAGAGATGACCTTCGGGATCGCGGCACGTGAAACCGCGTCCGCCATAATCTTCATCCTTGATTTCCAGTAGCACGTCCGCGCCGGACTCCAGCACCCGGCCATACACGTGGTCGGCATCGTTGACGACCAGGTAAATGCTTTGCGTGACGAACCGGCCCACCTCGGCCGGCTGCTTCATCAGCCGGCCGAACTCGGTATTGAACACGGAACTGAGCATGATCATGCCGTTGCCGAACGTGAGCTGGGCGTGGGCAATGGTGCCGTCGTCGTTGGGCACCACGAGCTGGGGCTCGAAGCCGAAGGTATCGCTGAGCCATCTGATGGCGGCCGGCGCGTCGCGGTACCGCAGGCACGGCACGACGGTGGACAGCGTGTGCTTGGGGATGCTGGTCATGGTTCCTCCTGAGCGGATAGTGGAACTGCTTCGATCATGCGGCGGCGGCGCCGTTCATCGAAAATCAAGTATAGCTTGATCCCCGTCAGGCGCCATCACATTTGCTGGAACCGGTGCGTATGGCCGCGACTGACTTCGAGCAGTTGCGGGCAGCCGCGCAGGCGCACCATCTGCCGTCCGCGCAGGTCGCGCGTGACTTCCTCGATGGCGTCCACCCGCACCAGCGTCGAGCGGTGGATGCGCCAGAACTCGTCGGGGTCGAGTTCGTCGGCAAGCTCCTTGAGCGGCTTGCGTATCAATACCTCCGACTGCCCGGTCTGCACCCGCGTGTATTTTTCGTCGGCCTGGAAAAACAGCACTTCGCGCGTGCTGATCATGCGCAGGTTGGTGCCCACCACGGCCTGGATCCAGCGCAGGTAGTCCGGCCGCGCGTCCCTGGCGGCGCTGGCGCCGTGCCGCGCCAGCAGCTGGGTCAGCTGCCGTTCGATATCGTCCGGCTGACGGCCCACCAGCTGCTGCAGGCGCGCGCACGTGGTTTTCAGGCGCTCGCCGCCCACCGGTTTCATCAGGTAGTCCAGCGCGCCCTGCTCGAACGCCTCGATCGCATACTGGTCGTAGGCGGTGACGAACACCAGGTGGCAGCGCTTGAACAGCAGGCGCGCAGCCTCGATGCCGGACAGGCCCGGCATGCGGATATCGAGGAACACGATGTCGGGCTGGTGCCGGCCGGCCAGCGCCACGGCCTCGATGCCGTTGGCCGCTTCGGCCACGATGTCGAGGCCCGGCCAGGCGTCGTGCAGGCGGCTGCGCAGCTGCTGGCGCATGGCTTGCTCGTCGTCGGCAATCAGCGCGGTGGGGCGGGGTGCGGTATTCATGGCGTTTTCATGGTGCTGGTGCGGCAAAGATATCGGGCGCATAGGGCAGGCGGATGCGGGCGCGGGTGCCGCCCGTGAGCGGCGCCTCGATCACCAGCTGGGCGCGCGCGCCGTACAGGATGCGCAGCCGCTCGCGCACGTTGGACAGTCCCAGGCCGTCGCCGGCGTGGATGTTGAAGCCGATGCCGTCGTCGATCACGTCCACCTGCAGCATGTGGCCGTCCACGCTGGCGCGGAGATCGATGCGGCCGCCGTCGATCTTCGGTTCCAGCCCGTGCTTGATGGCGTTCTCGATCAGGATCTGCAGCATCATCACGGGGAAGGTGGCGCTCAGCATGTCGGGCGGGACGTCGATCGACACGGCCAGCCGGCTGCGCATGCGCGCCTGCATGATGGCAAGATAGGCGCGCGACATCTCGATCTGCCGGCCCAGCGTGCCGGCGCCGCGGGCGCGCATCTGCGGCAGCGTGGCGCGCAGGTAGTCGATCAGGTTCTGGTGGATGCGCGCGGCCTGCGGCGGATCGGTCTCGATCAACTGGCCGATCAGGGCCAGCGTGTTGAACAGAAAATGCGGCTCCACCTGCGCCTGCAGCGCGGCCATGCGCGCTTCCACCAGGCGCCGTTCCAGCCCCTCTTCGTCGGCGTGGCTGGTGGCGTCGCGCGCCTCGATTTCGGCTTTGCGCTTGCCGCCGGCCAGCACCTTCAGGCCGAACGACAGCATGATGAAGGCGCCGGTCTGCTCGGGGTGGCCGAACGGCGTCAAGCCGAAGATCAGCACCAGCAGCCAGATGATCATCAGCTTGCGCCATTCCACCTGCGCCAGCCAGTCGAAAAAGCGCCACCACAGGGTGGCGGTGAGGTCGCCGATCTCGCGCACGATGTCGAGCAGGCCTGCGCCGCTCCCGCGCCGGGCGGCGCCCGTCATGGCGGACCGGCTCTTTTTCATGGCAGCGGCTGCTTGGCCACGGACGCGCCGCGGCGGTCGCCGCCGCCGCACGCGCACTGCACCAGCTTGACGACCAGGAACAGGGCAAACAGCGTCAGCGCCAGCGGCAGGATGCTGATGATAAACGCCAGCACCAGCGCGCAGCCGAGCAGGGCGGGCATGGACATGCGGCGGATGGTACGGGCGGCGTAGCGCACCGCGTGCGAAAAAGCCTGCGCCATTTCGTCGAAGACGTTGCCGGTACGGTGGAAGAAGTTGCTCATGCTGGTCTCCATCAAGGGTTTGCGATGGAGTCACTGTAGCAAGGCGCGCCGGCAGCGCCCGACGGTTTCCGATCAACTGCGCTTTGGACGGGCTGACCGGCAGCTGGGCGCGACGAGTGGCAGCGCGATGCGCGATAAACTTTCCAAGTTACAAAAAAATCAGTGTTCTATTTGCAATTATGGTGGTATCATCGCAATTATTGTTGTGGCGATGAAATCCTTCGGCGTCACAACCTCCCCACTAATTAAGGACAAGTCCCATGATGGTTCGTACCTGTGTCGCCCTCGCTGCCGCCACCCTGTTTGCTGGCGCCGCGCATGCCGCCTCCACCACCGCCCTGACTGCCGACCAAATGCTCCAGCAGTTCAACGTGGTCACGACCGGCAACCTGGTATCGACCTCGCACGTGGACGGCCGCGCCTATGTCGGCGGCAACCTGCAGGGCGGCGACTTCGTCCAGCACGCATCGCAGACGGCAGCGTCGAGCTACGCCGGCCTGACCGTGGTCGGTTCGGTCAACGCCAACGGCGGCCAGGACGTGCACGTGAACGGTCTCGGCGCCGTCGTGGGCGGCAGCGCCACCGGCCTGGGCGTGAACAAGGGCCAGGCCTACGTGGGCGGCAACGCCACCCGCTCCAGCTTTAACGGCGACGCCTGGGTGACGGGCGCCGCCAGCGGCGTCAACTTCAATGGCTACGCCCACGCGGCCAGCCTGTCGAACGGCACCAACAACAACCGTCCGCTGGCCGCCACCACGGCGCTGATGGACAGCACCCGCGCTGCCGTCGCCACCACCGACTTCGCCCACGTGATGGACAATATGAGCACCAAGCTGTCGGCGCTGGCGGGTACGGCAGGCACCAAGGTCGCGTTCAGCAACAACGACCACCAGGTCACCTTCAGCGGCACCGGCGACGCCGACGGCCTGCTGATCTTCGACCTGACCAAGCTCGACACCAAGATCTTCTCGTCCACCACCACCGACCTGTCGTTCAACCTGACCAACGCCACCACGGTGGTGTTCAACACCAACGACAAGGTGCTGAGCCTGACGGCCAACTTCAACCAGGCCATCGGCCTGGGCAGCTCGCTGATCTGGAACTTCGACGGCGCCGACAGCGTGACCGTGGGCCGCACCTTCGGCGGCCAGGTCCTGGTGGCCGACGGCACCTTCAGCAACGTGGGCGGCGCCAACGTGGAAGGCGGCGTGTACGCCAAGACCTTCAACCAGTACGGCGAAGTGCACCTGCAGGCGTTCAGCGGCAGCCTGGCGACCGCCGTGCCGGAAGCGGAAACCTATGCCATGCTGCTGGCCGGCCTCGGCCTGCTGGGCTTCATGGCCCGCCGCCGCAAGCAGGGTTAAGCGAAGTTCAGGACGATGGGCGCAAGTCGCCCCGCTGAATAAAAAATCAACCGTGTCCGCAAGGCCACGGTTGATTTTTTTCGTCTACACAAAAGATCAATCTTGCGAATTTAATTGCATCAAGGTAAAACTATTTACCTTAGTGAAATTTATGCTACCCTTGCGGGACCTCCATCACTAAGTAAATATCATATGACCGTGTTGAAAACCGTCGCTGCTGCCGCCCTGGCCTTTACCGCCATCGGGAGCGCGCAAGCAGGCGTGCTCGAGATCGACCTGGGCGGCGCCAATGTCTTTTCGTTCAACGATTTCAAGGCTCCCAGTTCCGACGTCGAAGGCGCGATCCTGGCCGGGCGCGATGTGGCCCTCGCCAATTACTCGGTCAACGCCAACAACGTGGACGCGTTTGGCGGCTACTCGCTGATCGTGGGCCGCGACCTGACGTTTACCAGCGGCTCGGTGTCCAACGGCGCCACCTACGTGGGCGGCGCGGCCAGGCTCAATCAGAGCGGCACGTTGTCGTCGGCCGTGACGTCGGGCGCGGCGCCGGTCGACATGACCGCGCTGGCGTCGTCGCTGACCAGGACGTCGCAGGCGCTCGCTGCCCTCGACGCCACCGCCAAGGCAGAGCAGAAGTGGGGCGGCATCTACGTGGCCGGCACCAACAGCAAGGTCGAAGTGATCAACCTGGACGCCAGCTGGCTCGATTCCAGCAGCTACTACAACTTCACCAACATGGCGGCCGGCGCCACGCTGATCGTCAACTTCAGCGGCAGCAGCGCCAATTTCACGGGCGGCTACCAGGCGTTCGACGGCTACAACGTGCTGTTCAACTTTGCCGACGCGACGTCGCTCAAGATCGCCACCGGCTTCACGGCCAACGTGCTGGCGCCCAACGCCAGCGTGACCGGCGGCAGTGGCGTCATCAACGGCAATGTCGTGGTGAGCAACTGGGATTCGGCAGTGCAGATCAACGCCAACCACTACTTCACGGCCACCGAGGTGGAAGGCCTGAACCTGGCTTCGGCCGTGCCGGAAGCCGATACCTGCGCCATGCTGCTGGCCGGGCTGGGTCTGCTGGGCTTCATCGCCCGCCGCCGCCGGAGCGCCTGATAACACCTCCATAGCGGCGTTGCAGCGCCTTGGCGTACGTTCGTACTGCCTTCGTTGCTCAGGCATCCTTATCCCGGTGGCACGCTGATTGCGGCAAGCACCATGTCGACGATGAGGTGCTCGGCATCGTCGAAGTCCTTTCTGGTGAGCTGCTTGCGGTTCAACACCAGCGCCATCTGGGGCGCGAAGTCCGCGTAGGACTGCGTCATGGCCCAGATGGCAAACAGCAGGTGGGTCGCGTTGACCGGCGCGATCCTGCCGGCCGCGATCCACTGTTCGAACACCTCGATATCCTTGCGCAGCAGCGGCACCACGCGGCGCTGGATCTGCGCGCCGTACACCTGGGCGCCGCTGATTACCTCCATCGCATACACGCGCGACGCCCACGGCTGCTCGCGTGAGAATTTCAGCTTGGCCTGCACGTACGCGCGCAGCACCGCGCGCGGTTCCTGGTCGGCTGCGGCCAGGTGGTCCATCCGTTCCAGCCAGTCGTCCAGCACATCGTCGAGCACCCGTTCGTACAGGGCCTGCTTGGTGGGAAAGTAGTACATCAGGTTTTGCTTGGACAGGCCGGCGTTGTCCGCCACGGCGGCAATCGACGCGCCTTCGTAGCCGCATTCGGCAAACACCTTCACGGCTTCGGCCACGATGTCGGCTTCCAGCTTGTCGCGGTTGATGACCCGGCGGTTGATGACGCGGCGCTTGACGCGGGCAGCCGGTTCCGGCAGGGTTTTGATGGCAGGCATGGCGTCTCTTTCAGGCGGAACGGATCGATTGCAGGAAGTCCAGCAAAGCGGGGTGGTTGCTGTAGGCGACGTTGAAGCGGAACCATACCGATTCGGGCTGGCGCAGCATGAAAAAATCGCACGGCGACAGCAGGATGCCGGCCTTGAGCGCGGCGTCGGCGATGGTCTTGCCGTTCCAGTCCGGGCGCGGCGGCATGGCTCGATCCTGCCACCCGGCCGAGACGAACATGCCGCCGCGCGGCCGGGCCAGCGGTTCCATGCCCAGGCTGCGCAGGCTCTCGGTGGTGCGCTCGCGGCCCGCGTCCAGTTGGGCGATCAGCTTGTCCACCATGCGCTTGTACGGCCGGGCGCTGATGGCGTGGTACACGGCCCGCTCGTTGATCTCGGACGTCGTCAGCCCCGCCAGCATCTTGATGCGCAGCAGCTCGGGCAGCAGCGAGCTCGAAGCGCAGATCGAGCCCACGCGCAGCACCGGCGACAGCGTCTTGGAAAAGCTGCCCACGCGGATCACGCGGCGCAGGCCGTCCATCGCTGCCAGCGACGCTTCGCCGCGCTGCGCCAGCTCGCGGTAGATATCGTCTTCCACCAGCCAGAAGTCGAACTGCTCGGCCAGTCCCAGCAGCCGGTGGGCCTGGGCCGCCGACAAGGACGTGCCCAGCGGGTTTTGCAGCACCGTGTTGACGAACATGAGCTTGGGCTGCGTGAGGGCTGCCTGGCGCGCCAGCTGCTCGGTATCGATGCCGTTCGCGTCGCGCGCGATGCCCACCGCGATGCAGCCGTGGTGACGGATCAGCGAATGCAGGTTGCTGTAGCCCGGGTCTTCCACGAACACCGTGTCGCCGGGACGGGTGAGGGTGCGCAGGATCAGGTCGAACGCATGCGTCGCCCCGTGCGTGAGCAGGATCTGCTCGGGATCGACGGGGAACAGGTCTTCGCTCAGGGTGGCGGCCAGGTGGTGGCGCAGCGTGGGAAAGCCCATCGAATGGCCATAGCCGCGCAGCCGGTTGGACGGGATGCGCATCGCGTGACGCACGGCGTCGAGCACCGTGTCGTCGCCGTACCACTCGGGCGGCAGCCAGCCCACGCCGGCAGCCAGCGCCTCCGACACGCCGGAGTACAGGTCGGGGGTGAGGGCGTCGATTGCCGTGGGCATGGTGTGCAGCGCCGTCGGCGTCAGGGCGGCCGGCAGGTCCTGGCGCGCGACAAAATAGCCGGAACCGCGGCGCGACATCAACAGCCCCAGCGTGACCAGCCGGTCGTACGACTCCACCACTGTAAAGGTGCTGATGCCATTACACTTGGCAAATTGCCGCACCGACGGCATGCGGGTTCCAATGCGCAACTCGCGCCGGCCCACCATGGCCGCAATCGCGTTCACGATCTGATCGACCAGGCTGCCTTTCTTGCTGCGCTCGATAGCCAGCATGGGCCAGTCTGCCGCGCAGTCGGTTTGATCGATCACAACGTTTTCGGCATCCATCGTTGACTCCGTCTCTACCCAAAGCAAAACTGTACTGTTTTTGCCACCACTACGGTTGGAATGTTTTACGGCCTGTGTATATGTGCCATAGTTATATCGCTGTCTATTATTGCATCATCATTTTGCCAACTGGTAAATTTTTTTACCACTTCTCAAAACTCTGCGAACCTGCCCCAGGAGATGTGCATGAATCAATCCCGCCCCGCATCGAAGCCGCGTCCTTCGATGGCGTCCTTCTGGATGCCGTTTACCAATAACCGCGATTTCAAAGCCAATCCGCGCCTGCTGGTCTCGGCCGAAGGCATGTATTACAAGGATATCGACGGCAACGCCATCCTCGACGGCACCGCCGGCCTGTGGTGCGTGCCGTGCGGCCACGCCCAGCCGAAGATCGTTGCCGCCGTGCGCGACATGGTGGGCCAGCTCGATTTCGCACCCACCTTCCAGATGGGCCACCCGGCCGCCTTCGAGCTGGCCGACAAGCTGATGGACTACACCAACCACCGCTTCGGCCACGTGTTCTATACCAACTCCGGTTCCGAGGCCGTGGACACCGCGCTCAAGATGGCGCTCGCGTACCACCGCGCGCGCGGCGAGGCTGGCCGCACGCGCCTGATCGGCCGCGAACGGGGCTACCACGGCGTGGGCTTCGGCGGCATCTCGGTGGGCGGCATCGCCGGCAACCGCAAGCCGTACGGCGTGATGCTGCCGGGCGTGGACCACCTGCCGCACACGCACAACCTGGACAAGAATGCCTATACGCGCGGCGAACCGGAACACGGCTTCGAGCTGGCCGACGAACTGGAACGCATCGTCACGCTGCACGACGCGTCCACCATCGCCGCGGTGATCGTGGAGCCTGTGGCCGGTTCCACCGGCGTGCTGGTGCCGCCCAAGGGCTACCTGAAACGGCTGCGCGAACTGTGCACCAAGCACGGCATCCTGCTGATCTTCGACGAAGTGATCACCGGTTTCGGACGTTTGACCACGCCGTTTGCCGCCGACTATTTCGACGTGCAGCCGGACCTGATGACGACGGCCAAAGGCCTGACCAACGGCACCATTCCCATGGGCGCCGTGTTCAGCAAACAGCATATCCACGATGCGTTCATGGATGCGCCGCCCGGCATCGAGCTCTTCCACGGCTATACGTATTCCGGCCACCCGGTGGCGTGCGCCGCCGCGCTGGCCACGCTGGAAGTGTTCAAGGAACAGGACATCCTCGGCCACGCGGCCGGCATGGTGGAGTACTGGACCGACGCCGTGCATTCGCTCAAGGGCCTGCCGCACGTGATCGACATCCGCACCATCGGCCTGGTGGCCGGCATCGAGCTGGCGCCCATAGTCGGCAAGCCCGGCGCGCGCGCGTTCGACGCGTTCAAGCAGGCCTTTGCCGACGGCGTGTTGATCCGCGTGACGGGCGACATCATTGCGCTGTCGCCGCCGCTGGTGCTCGAGAAAAAACACGTCGACGAGTTGTTCGGCAAGCTGGCCACGATATTGAAAAACCTGAACTGAAGCGGACCACGACATGAGCACCCTCGATACCCTCGACACCCTCGATACCATCACCCATTTCATCGACGGCGCCAGGCTGGACACGACCAGCGGTCGTTATGCAGACGTCTTCAACCCGGCACTGGGCGAACCGGTTGCCCGCGTGGCGCTGGCCAGCAGCGAGGAAGTGGACATCGCCGTGCGCGCCGCCGAAGCAGCCTTTCCCGCCTGGGCCGCCACGCCGCCGCTCACGCGCGCGCGGGTGTTGTTCAAGTACCTGCAGCTGTGCCAGCAGCACGTCGATGACTTCGCGGCCCTCGTCACGCTGGAACACGGCAAGACGTTTGCCGACGCCCAGGGCGAAGTGGCGCGCGGGATCGAGATGGTGGAGTTTGCAGTCGGTATTCCGCAGATGCTGAAAGGCGAATTCACCGAGCAGATTTCGCGCGGCATCGACGCCTGGTCGGTGCGCCAGCCGCTGGGCGTGGTGGCCGGCATCACGCCGTTCAACTTCCCGGTGATGGTGCCGATGTGGATGTTCCCGCTGGCTATCGCCTGCGGCAATACCTTCGTATTAAAACCTTCCGAGCGCGATCCGTCGGCGTCGCTGCTGCACGCAAAACTGCTCAAGGATGCGGGCCTGCCGGACGGCGTGTTCAACGTCGTGCAGGGCGACAAGCTGGCCGTCGATGCGCTGCTCGATCATCGGTCCATCCAGGCCTTGAGCTTTGTCGGCAGCACGCCGATTGCCGAATACATTTATGCGCGCGGCTGCGCGGCGGGCAAGCGCGTGCAGGCTTTGGGCGGCGCCAAGAATCACATGGTCGTGATGCCCGATGCCGACATGGACATGACGGTGGACGCCCTGATGGGCGCGGCGTTTGGTTCCGCCGGCGAGCGCTGCATGGCCATCTCGGTGGTGGTGGCGGTGGGCGACGCCGGCGACAAGATCGTCGATGCACTGGCACAGCGCACGGCTGCACTGAAAGTGCGCGACGGCATGGCGCAGGACGCCGAAATGGGGCCTGTCGTGTCCAGTGCGGCCAAGCAGCGGATCGAAAAGCTGATCGGCGAAGGCGTGGAGCAGGGCGCGACATTGGTCGTCGATGGCCGCAACCACGTGGTGCCCGGCCGCGAGAACGGCTTCTTTATTGGCGGGACCTTGTTCGATCACGTCACGCCCGCCATGACCATTTACAAGGAAGAGATTTTCGGTCCCGTGCTGTGCATGGTGCGCCTGCCCGACGTGGGCAGCGCAGTGGAGCTGATCAACGCCAACGAGTACGGCAACGGCGTGGCGATCTACACGCGCGACGGCGGCACCGCGCGCGAATTCGTGCGGCAGATCCAGGTAGGCATGGTGGGCGTGAACGTGCCGCTGCCGGTGCCGATGGCCTTTAACAGTTTCGGCGGCTGGAAGCGCAGCCTGTTCGGCGACCATCATGCATACGGACCGGAAGGCGTGCGCTTTTATACGCGCCATAAAGCGGTGATGGAGCGCTGGCCCAACACCTCCACCGCTGGCGCGGAATTTGCATTCCCCCAGATGAAGTAAGGCTCGCTTTAGTTTCGTTCTCAAGCAATCGTTCACCAAGCATCGCTGTACCTCGCCAGGAAAAAAGAATGATGATCGCATCCCTGAACTACATGCCGCATCCGAAGCAGGCCAATGCCCAACTGGCTTCCCACTTCACCGACCTGGCGCCGGCGCTCAATGCGCGCCAGGCCGCGATTGAAAGCGCGCGGTGCCTGTACTGCTACGACGCACCGTGCACGCGCATCTGCCCCACCGGCATCGACGTCGCCAGTTTCATCCGCAACATTCACGAAGAAAACGTCAACGGCGCAGCCACGGGCATCCTCAAGCAGAATATTTTCGGTGGCAGCTGCGCGCGCGTGTGTCCCACCGAAATCCTGTGCGAAGACGTCTGCGTGCGCAATCACGATGCGGAAGGGCAGCCCGTGAAAATCGGCCTGCTGCAGCGCTACGCGATCGACAATATGGCGCTCACCACGCACCCGTTTGCGCGCGCTGCAGCCACCGGTAAAACCATCGCGGTGGTGGGCGCCGGACCGGCAGGCCTGTCGTGCGCGCACCGCCTGGCCATGCTGGGCAACGACGTGGTGGTGTTCGAGGCGCAGGAAAAATCGGGTGGCCTCAACGAATACGGCATCGCCAAATACAAGCTGACCGATAACTTCGCGCAGAAGGAAGTGAACTTCCTGCTGCAGATCGGCGGCATCGACATCCGTCACGGCCAGCGCCTGGGCCACAATGTGCAACTGAAGGATCTGCACGCACAATACGACGCCGTGTTCCTGGGCCTGGGCCTGGGCGCCAGCAAGCAGCTCGGTCTTACCGGTGAAGATGCTCCCGGCTTGCTGGCCGCTGTCGACTACATCGCGGAGCTGCGCCAGGCCGATGATTTGTCCGCCTTGCCGCTGCCGTCGCGGGCCATCGTCATCGGCGCCGGCAACACGGCCATCGACATGGCGGTGCAGATCCAGCGCCTGGGCGCCGAGGAAGTGACGCTGGTGTACCGCCGCGGTTTCGAGGCCATGAGCGCCACCGGCCACGAACAGCACATCGCCAAGGAAAACTTCGTGCGCATGCGCACGTGGGCGCAGCCGCAGCAGGTGCTGCTGGACGACGCGGGCCGCGTGCGCGGCATGCGCTTCGAGCGCACCACGGACGTCGGCGGCCGTTTGACGGGCACCGGCGAAACGTTCGAGATCGCCGCCGACGCCATCTTCAAGGCCATCGGCCAGGGCATGGACGTGGCCAGCATCGGCGATCCGCTGGCGTCCACGTTACAACGTGACGGCGACAAGATTTACGTGGACGACAATTTCCGCACCGTCCTGCCGGGCATCTACGCCGGCGGCGACTGCGTGGCGCCGGGGCAGGACCTCACGGTGCAGGCGGTCCAGCACGGCAAGCTGGCGGCGCATGCGATCCACCAAGACATCAACCTGACGAACATGGAGGCTGCATAATGAGCACAATGAGGGCCGATCTGAGCATCGAATTTTGCGGCATCAAATCCATTAATCCGTTCTGGCTGGCGTCCGCGCCGCCTACCGACAAGGCCTATAACGTGGTGCGCGCCTTCGAAGCCGGGTGGGGCGGCGTGGTGTGGAAAACATTGGGTGAAGATCCGGCCGCCGTCAACGTGTCGTCGCGCTACTCGGCCCTGTACGGCAAGAACCGCGAGGTGATCGGCTTTAATAACATCGAACTGATTACCGACCGTTCGCTGGAGATCAACCTGCGCGAAATCACGCAGGTCAAGAAGGACTGGCCCGATCGCGTGATCATCGTCTCGCTGATGCTGCCGTGCGAAGAGAAACTGTGGGCCGATATCCTGCCGCTCGTGGAAGCCACGGGCGCCGACGGCATCGAGCTCAATTTCGGCTGCCCGCACGGCATGCCGGAACGGGGCATGGGCGCGGCCGTGGGCCAGGTGCCGGAATACGTGGAAATGGTCACGCGCTGGTGCAAGACCCACAGCAAGCTGCCGGTGATCGTCAAGCTCACGCCCAACATCACCGACGTGCGCGCGCCGGCGCGCGCGGCCAAGGCAGGCGGCGCGGACGCGGTCTCGCTGATCAACACCATCAACTCGATCACGCACCTGGACCTCGACCAGATGGTGGCCTTTCCGGTCGTCGGTGGCGCCAGTACCCACGGCGGCTATTGCGGCACGGCCGTCAAGCCGATTGCGCTCAACATGGTGGCGGAAATCGCCCGCGATCCGGCCACGCGCGGCCTGCCCATTTCCGGCATCGGCGGCATCGGCAACTGGCGCGACGCGGCCGAGTTCATGGCGCTTGGTTCCGGCTGCGTGCAGGTGTGCACGGCCGCCATGCTGCATGGCTTTCGCATCGTCGAAGAGATGAAGGACGGCCTGGCGCGCTGGATGGAGCAGAAGGGCTATCAAAAGGTCAGCGACTTCGTGGGCAAGGCGGTGCCTAACACCACCGACTGGAAATACCTGAACATGAATTACCAGGTCATCGCCCAGATCAACCAGGACGACTGCATCAAGTGCGGCCGCTGCTACGTGGCGTGCGAAGACACGTCGCACCAGTCGATCAGCCAGCTCATCGACGCCGCCGGCGGCCGCACCTACGAGGTGATCAAGGAAGAGTGCGTGGGCTGCAATCTGTGCGAGATCACCTGTCCGGTGCAGGGCTGCATCACGATGGTGCCGCAGAACACGGGCAAGCCGTACATGAACTGGACCCAGGACCCGCGCAACCCGCGCGCGGAGCACGTGGCGGCGAAAACGGTGGAGGAAACGGCAGCAGCGGTATAGGTGTACTGGGTACGAAACTTGCAACGTTTGCAGCATACGATCAACCCTTGGAGACCGTCCCGTGAATAACGCGAGTAGAGAACTTCCCGCCAGCCCGCAACTGTGGAACGAAGACCTGGCGCCCACCACCGCCGCGCAGCGCACGTGGCGCTGGTACCACTTTGCCGCGCTGTGGGTGGGCATGGTGATGTGCATCCCCGCGTACACGCTGTCGGCCAGCCTGATCGAAGGCGGCATGTCGGGCTGGCAGGCGGTGCTCACCGTGTTTCTGGCCAACGCCATCGTGCTGCTACCCATGCTGCTGATCGGCCATGCGGGCACCAAGTTCGGCATTCCGTACGCGGTGCTGGCGCGCGCGTCGTTCGGCACGGCCGGCGCCAAGCTGCCCGCGCTGATGCGCGCCATCGTGGCCTGCGGCTGGTACGGCATCCAGACCTGGTTCGGCGGCCAGATGATCTACACCCTGCTCGGTGTGCTGATGGGCGGTGAGATCGGCGGCGACAAGCTCGCGGTGTTGGGCATCAACGCTGCGCAGTTGCTGTGCTTTCTGGCTTTCTGGGCCATCCAGCTGTACTACATCGTGCACGGCATGGAATCGATTCGCAAGCTGGAAACCTATACCGCGCCGCTGAAAATCCTGATCTGCTTCGTGCTGCTGGCGTGGGTGCACAACAAGGCGGGCGGTTTCGGCGACCTGCTGTCGGCGCCATCGCAGTTTGTCGCCGGCGGCAAAAAAGCGGGCCAGTTCTGGTCCGTGTTCTGGCCGTCGCTGACCGCCATGGTGGGCTTCTGGGCCACGCTGGCATTGAACATTCCCGACTTTACGCGCTTTGCCAAAACCCAGAGCGACCAGGTCGTGGGCCAGACCGTGGGCCTGCCGGTGCCCATGGCGCTGCTGTCGATGATGGCCGTGATCGTGACGTCGGCCACGGTGGTCCTGTACGGCAAGGCGATCTGGGATCCCGTGGACCTGGCCAGCCGCATGACCGGCGTGGCCGTGCTGGTGGCGCTGATCATCCTCCTCATCGACACGGTGTCGGTCAACCTGGCCGCCAACCTGGTGGGACCGGCCTACGATTTTTCGGCCCTCGCCCCCAAGCGCATCACCTACCGCACCGGCGGTTACCTGACGGCGGCGATTGCCATCGTCATGATGCCGTGGAAGATACTGGAATCGACCCAGGGCTATGTGTTCACGTGGCTGATCGGCTACTCGGCGCTGCTGGGCCCCATTGCCGGCATCCTGATCGTCGACTACTACCTGGTGCGCAAGACGGAACTCAATGTAGCGGAGCTGTACCGCGAAGGCGGCCAGTATTCGTATAACAGCGGCTGGAACATGGCGGCGCTGGCGGCGTTCATCGTGGGCGTGCTGCCCAATATCCCCGGTTTTCTCAATGCCGCATTCCCGGCGTCGTTCCCGGGCGTGGGCGATGGTTTTAAAACGATCTATACCTACGCGTGGTTTGTTGGCGTTGCCATCTCCGCCGTGGTGTACGGGATCATGATGAAGGGGAAAACCGTGCCTGCCGTCGGCGCGCCGGTTCACCCATGAAGTCACCAAAAGACAGGAGACCAGCATGACTACCATTATCCGTGGCGGCACCGTCGTCAACGCCGACCGCGCCTTTCGCGCCGATGTGCTGTGCTACGGCGACAAGATCGTGGCGGTGGGCGAGAACCTCGACGCCCCCGCGTCGGCCCAGGTGATCGACGCCACCGGCCAGTACGTGATACCGGGCGGGATCGACACCCACACGCATATGAACCTGCCGTTCATGGGCACCGTGACGGCCGACGATTTCTACACCGGCACGGCGGCCGGCCTGGCCGGCGGCACCACCACCATCATGGACTTCGTGATCCCCGCGCCGGGACAAAACCTGATCGAGGCCTACCACCAGTGGCGCGAATGGTCGGCCAAGGCGGCCGGCGACTACACGTTCCACGTGGCCATCACCTGGTGGGACGACACCGTGCACCGCGACATGGGCATCCTGGTGCGCGACCATGGCGTCAACAGCTTCAAGCACTTCATGGCGTACAAGAACGCCATCATGGCCGACGACGAAACGCTGATCAAGAGCTTCCGCCGTTCGCTGGAGCTGGGGGCGATTCCCACCGTGCACGCGGAGAACGGGGAGCTGGTGTACCAGCTGCAGCAGGACCTGATCAGGCAGGGCCTGACCGGCCCCAGCTCGCATCCGCTGTCGCGCCCACCGGCCGTGGAGGCGGAAGCGGCCAACCGTGCGATAGCGATTGCCGATGTGCTCAACACGCCCGTGTACATCGTCCACGTGTCGTGCGCCGAATCGCTGGACGCCATCACGCGCGCGCGCGCCAACGGCCAGCGCGTGTACGGCGAAGCGCTGGCCGGCCATCTGGTGATCGACGACAGCGTGTACCAGAGCGACGATTTCGAGTTCGCAGCCGGTCACGTGATGAGCCCTCCGTTTCGCGGCAAACACCATCAGACGGCCCTGTGGCACGGCCTGCAAAGCGGGAACCTGCACACCACGGCCACCGATCACTGCACGTTCTGCGCCGAGCAAAAGGCGGCCGGCAAGGACGACTTCACCAGGATACCCAACGGCTGCGGCGGCGTGGAAGACCGCATGTCGGTGGTGTGGGACGCTGGCGTCAATACCGGTCTGCTGACGCCATCGGAATTCGTGCGCGTCACGTCCGCCAACGCCGCCCAGATCTTCAACATCTATCCGCGCAAGGGCCTGATCGCGGTGGGGTCGGATGCCGATATCGTGGTCTGGGACCCGGAAGGCACCCGTACCATTTCAGCCAAAACGCAGTTCGCCAAAGGCGGCTTCAATGTGTTCGAAGGCCGCACGGTCAAGGGCATCCCGTCCACCACGCTGGCGGCGGGCAAAGTGGTGTTCCATCGCGGCGAACTGATGGCCGTGGAGGGCGCCGGCCGCCACATCGACCGTCCCGCATTTACTGCATCAACACCAGGAGCTGGAAAATGACAGACATGCGTCTCATGCGTATCAATGGCGACCGCCTGTGGGCGGCCCTGATGGAACTGGCGCAGATCGGCGCCACCGCCAAGGGCGGCGTCAAGCGCCTGGCGCTCACCGACCTCGATAAGCAGGGCCGCGACCTGGTGGTCAGGTGGGGCCGCGAGGCCGGCATGTCGATCACCATCGACCAGATCGGCAACGTGTTCATGCGCCGCGACGGCACCGACAACACGCTGCCGCCCGTGATGACGGGCAGCCATATCGACACCCAGCCCACGGGCGGCAAGTTCGATGGCAATTACGGCGTGCTGGCCGGACTGGAAGTGGTGCGCACGCTCAACGACATGCAGATCAAGACCGAGGCGCCGATCGAAGTCGCCTTCTGGACCAACGAGGAAGGCTCGCGCTTCGTGCCGGTGATGATGGGTTCCGGCGTGTTCTGCGGCGCGTTCAGCCTGGAGACCGCGTACGCCGCCAAGGACACCGACGGCAAGACCGTGGGCGAGGAGCTGGAGCGCATCGGCTACAAGGGCGACCAGGTGCCGGGCCAGCATCCGATCGGCGCCTATTTTGAAACCCATATCGAGCAAGGCCCGGTGCTGGAAGACGCGGACAAGGTGATCGGCGTGGTGCCGGCCGTGATGGGACTGTCGTGGTACGACTGCGTGGTCACCGGCATGGAAGCGCATGCCGGTCCCACGCCGATGGGACTGCGCAAGGATGCGTTGCAGGTGTCCACGGTGATCATGCAGGAAGTGGTGGCGATTGCCAACCGCTACCCGCCGTATGGACGCGGCACCGTGGGCATGGTGCAGGTGTTCCCCAACAGCCGCAACGTGATTCCCGGCGAAGTCAAATTCAGCATCGACCTGCGCAACGTGAACGATGAACTGCTCAACACCATGCACGAGGAACTGCTGGCGTTCATCGAGCAGACGCAGGCCGCCACCGGCTTGTCCATCGCGCTCGAACGCGTGTCGTATTACCCGCCATGCCCGTTCCACCCGGACTGCGTCGATGCGGTGCGTAATGCCACCGCCAAGCTGGGTTTTTCCACCATGGACGTGGTGTCGGGCGCCGGTCACGATGCGATCTACGCGGCGCGCCTGGCGCCGTCCGGCATGATCTTCGTGCCGTGCAAGGACGGCATCAGCCACAACGAAATCGAGGACGCCAAGCCCGAGCACCTGGAAGCGGGCTGCAACGTGCTGCTGCACGCGATGCTGGAGCGCGCGCGGGTGGTGTAAGCTGGCGCGCATGACTGCGCATTTACTCTCCCATGGCGACGCCCTGCTGGCCGCCGGCGACCTGGCCGGCGCTGCCGCCATGTATTCAGACGCGCTGGCGGCCGATCCGTCGTGCGGCCTGGCGCGCGCCAACCTTGGTTACGTCAGGGAGCGGCAAGGCGCGCTGCTGGAAGCGGAACTCCATTATCTGCAGGCGCTGGTGCTGCTGCCCGAGCATCCGCAACTGGTGCAGAACTACGGCGTGCTGCTGCACAAGCTCAAACGGTTCGACGAGTCGGAGGCGGCTGCGCTGCTGGCCGTGCGCCTCGCACCCGGTTCGCCTTCGGCGTGGAATCAGCTCGGTGTGCTGCTGGCGTGCGTCAAGCGCGAGGAGGAGGCCGAGGCGTGCTATCGCCACGCGCTGGCGCTCGACCCCGGCTTTGCGCGGGCGCGCTTCAATCTCGCATACGTGCTGCTGCGGCAGGGGCGTCTTGAAGAGGGCTGGCCGCTACTGGAAGCGCGGTGGCAGTTCGAGCCGATGGCGCAGGCGTTCGACTGCGCACCGTGGCAGGGCGAATCGCTCAAAGGCAAATCCATCGTCATCGCGCTGGAAGCGGGGCAGGGGGACATGATCCATTTCTGCCGCTATGCGGCGCTGCTGAAACAGCGCGGGGCTGCACGCGTGGCCGTGGCGTGCCATGCTTCCCTGCGGCGGCTGTTTGCCACGCTGCCAGGTGTCGATGACGTGGTTGCATCGCCGGCGCCGATGGCAGGCTGGGATTACTGGACGCATCCGATGCGTTTGCCGTCGCTGTTCGGCACCGTGCCGGCGACCATTCCGGCGGCTATCCCGTATCTGTGCGCCGAGCCGATGTTGGCGCAGCTGTGGTGCGAGCGGCTGGCGGCAGCGTCGCCGGCCGGCAGCACCTTGCGCGTCGGCCTTGCATGGCAAGGCAATCCCGATTACGAAAACGACGCCGACCGCTCGCTGCCGTCGCTTCAAACGCTGGCGCCTTTGGCTTTCGTAGAAGGTGTCACCTTTGTCAGCCTGCAAAAAGGCGCCGCCGAAGCGCAGGCCGCACAGCCGCCATCCGGCATGCGCCTGCTCGCCATCGCCAGCGAACTGCACGACTTCGCCGACACCGCTGCCGTTATCGCCAACCTGGACCTCGTGATCAGCGTCGATACGGCAGTCGCCCACCTGGCCGGCGCCATGGGCAAACCGTGCTGGCTGCTGCTGCCCGACTATCGCTGCGACTGGCGGTGGATGACGGCGCGCGACGACACGCCGTGGTATCCCGCCATGCGGCTGTTCCGCCAGCCGACCGGTGGCGATTGGGACGGCGTGGTGAGCGCGCTCGCTGCGGCGCTCGCACACCGATGAACCGGTAGCGTGGTCCCAACGCAGTCCATGCCACGAAAAATGCAGTCCAGCCCTGCAATCGAGCTGCCTGTCTCAAACCAGTTAAACCGGCGTCGCCGTGGCGTAGCATCCGGGATTTGCCTTCAACCGATATTTTGAAGAGGATGACATGCCCATGAAGCTGCGCTACCCCCGTGTGATGGCAAGCTGCGTGCTTGCGGGCCTGATGTCGGCAGGAGCGGCAAGCGCTGCGCCCGCCGATACCGAACTGGTGGCGCTGGTCCAGCGTTATGCCGAGGCGCAGAGCAATTTCGACCAGGCGGCAATCCGCGCTGCGACCGACGAGCAGTTCGTCGAAATCTCGCCGGTCGGTGAAGTAGATAGCCGCGAGAAGGTGCTATCGTTTTACGCCCCGGACCAAAAGCGGCCCGCCCCGCAACTGCAGATCGATGAACC
>JBEVMD010000171.1:0-2888 GCA_040508835.1 Duganella sp.
TGCTGTACCTGGCGATCAATTTGTATGCGCAATCGTCGACCACCAATCTCAATTCGGGCGGCACGCCGGGCGTGGCGCGCTACGCGCTGTGGTATTTGCCGCTGTGGCTGCCGCTGCTGCTGTGGCTGGCCGCACGGGTGCCATGGCGGCGGCCGCCCGGCATGGCGCTGGGCGCGCTGTGCCTGCTGCTGACGGGGGTGGCCATCGTCTGCTACGACCCGCGCCAGCCCGAATCGTATTTGCGCCCGTCGGCGCTGTCGCTGGCGCTGCAGACGCGACTGCCCGGCTGGTACGATCCGCCGCCGCAAGTGTTTTCACAGCGCTACGGCGCTGGCGACACGGGCAGCGTGCAGGGGGTGGGCCTGGTCGTCGGGCCCGACTGCCGCAAGGCGCTGCTGCTGGACACGGTATCGATGACCCGCGCCGCCGCGCCCGGCAAGTGCCTGTACGACCTGGCGCGCCTGAACGCGTATCGCCGCGCGCTGGGCCGGCAGGCCACGCGCTATGTCGAACTGGGCGAGGCGCTGACGGCGTCCCTGCGCCTGCAAGCGGCGCCGGGAAGCTACCGCACGGACGCGGCAGGCAGCGGCGGCTTTGCGCTGGGCCAGGGCTGGAGCGGGCGCGAGCCGTGGGGCGTCTGGTCGGACGGCCCGCAGGCCGCGCTGCATTTCCCCTGCCGCGCCCGCGCGTGGGAGCTGCGGCTCGCGCTGCAGCCGTTCAGCCGCCAGGCGCTGACGGTCACGGCCGGTGGCAAGGTGCTGTGGCAGGGCGCGCTGCCCGCCGACGGCCCCGCGCTGCGCCTGGCCATCGCGCCGGCGTACTGCAACGACCATGTGGTGACCGTGGTTTTGCACATTGCCCGCCCCACGCGACCGTCCGCGCTGGGGCCGTCGCACGACCGCCGCCAGCTGGGCGTGGCGCTGTCCGGCTTTACCATCGGCGAGTAGGCTCCGGACGGCAAAAAGCCCGATCCACGGATCGGGCTTTTGCATGGAGCGACTGCCGGCTTACTGCTTGGGCACGCCGCCGAGCAGGACGGCCAGCTTCTGCTTGGACTTGGCGCTGCTGTTGCCGGCCGGCGCATCGGCCGGCGGCAGCGTGCTGCGCGTGGGCTCGTACGGCTTGAGGAACCAGGGATCGACCTTGTCGCGGCGCGGGGACATGCCCATGCCGCGCGGCGCGCGGTCGGCGGGACGCGCGGCCGGGCCGCGCGTGGCGTCCTCGGGACGGCGCGGACGACGGTCGCCGCGGTCGCCGGCCGGGGCGCGTTCGCCACGGTCGCTGCGGTCTTCGGCCGGCGCGGCCGGACGGAAGCCTTCCAGCTCGCCGCGCTTGATGGTCTGCTTGATCAGTTTTTCGATGTCGGCCAGCAGGCGCTCGTCCTTGTCGGAGTAGATCGAGATGGCGTCGCCGGAAGCGCCGGCGCGGCCGGTGCGGCCGATGCGGTGCACATAGTCTTCGGCGTTGTACGGCAGGTCGTAATTGATCACGCACGGCAGGTCGGAGATGTCGAGCCCGCGCGCGGCCACGTCGGTAGCGACCAGGATGTCGGTCTCGCCCTTTTTGAACGCTTCCAGCGCAGCCATGCGTTCCTGCTGGGTCTTGTCGCCGTGAATCGCGACCGCCTTCATGCCTTCACGCTCGAGCTCGCGCGCCAGGCGCGACGCGCCGATCTTGGTGTTGGAGAAGATGATGACTTGCTTGAGCTCGCGCTGGCGCAGGATGTGCGCGGTGACCGCGTGCTTCTGGCTGTCCGCCACCTTGTACACGACTTGCGTCACCTTGTCGGCGGTCTGGTTGCTGCGCGCGACTTCGATGGTGATCGGGTTGTTGAGGAAGGTGTTGGCCAGCTTTTTGATTTCTGGCGAGAACGTGGCCGAGAACATCAGGTTCTGGCGCTGCTTGGGCAGCAGGTTGATGATGCGCTGCAAGTCCGGCAGGAAACCCATGTCCAGCATGCGGTCGGCTTCGTCCATGACCAGCATCTGCACCTGGCCCAGGCTGATGTTCTTCTGCTCGATGTGGTCGAGCAGGCGGCCCGGGGTGGCGATGACGATTTCCACGCCGGCCTTCAATGCCGCCGTCTGCGGCTTCATGTCCATGCCGCCGAAGACGACGGTGGAGCGCAGCGGCGTGTGCTTGGCGTAGGCCTTGACGTTCTCGGCCACCTGCACCGCCAGTTCGCGCGTGGGCGTGAGGATCAGCGCGCGCACCGGGTGGCGCGCCGGCGAGGTGCTGTGGCTGGCGTTGGCCAGCAGCATCTGGATGATCGGCAACGAGAAACTGGCGGTCTTGCCGGTGCCGGTCTGGGCGGCGCCCATGACGTCGCGGCCCTGCAGCAGGACGGGAATGGCTTCGGCCTGGATCGGCGTCGGATGTTCATAGCCCTGCTCGTCGAGCGCGCGCTGGATGTCGGGCGACAGGCCGAAGTCGGCAAAACGGACGGAGACGACAGGTGTGGCGGGAGCTGCAGCAGGGACAGCGGGGGCGACGTCGACGGACGGGGTAATGATCTCGGATTCGGACATAGTGTGTGGGCCGGCCCCGGGGGGACAACCAGCTTTCTTCAATAAACAACAGAATCCGCACCGGGGAAAAGTGGACGGGTGCGGTGGCAGCGCTATATACGGCAGGCAGCAACCGTAAACTATACCCTAAAACACGGCAAGTGCGCTAAAACACTGACTATTATCCCGAAACCATTGCATCAATGGCATGTATAATAGCCTGCCAGCCAAGAATCTGGACCTGCCGGACGGATGAGACCGGCGCTGCGCAACCCTGTTACGCCCTCGGAAACTCCATGATGCCCGCGCCCTACCCGTCTGCGCCGCGCTTTTTCGCTGCGTTGTTGTACACGTTGTTGCTGTCGCTGTCCCTGCTGCTGG
>JBEVMD010000177.1:0-4777 GCA_040508835.1 Duganella sp.
TCCGCGTCTGCGCGAAGGCGCGGACCGAAAGTTTCCTGTTGCGCCAGTAAGACCGAGCAGCCGTCTCTCAGCGCACTTCCGCCGCCTCTCGTTCCAATATCTTGTCCAACGTCGCCGCAACGCAATTGATGAACAGCGGACTCAACGAACAGCCAACTTCTGCGGCACGAATGTCATCGACTCGCCCGGCTTCGAATTCGTTGCGCGAGTGCGCGATGTGGGTCAGCATCAGGATGTAGGCGCGAAGGGTGAAGTAATCCGCCTCAGCTTGCGAGAACTGTGGCCCGCCGCTGGCGAAATACACTTCCATGAAACGATCCCAGCTTGTCATCTGCTCGATCATCGGGCGCATGTAGCCGAGGTCTTCGCCGGGGTGGCCGATGCGCACGCCTTCCCAATCGAGAATGCCGGTCACGCGATCGCCATCGGTCAGGAGATTGTGTTGGAGGAAATCGCCATGCACCAGGGTGACGGTGTTGGCGACGTGCTGCACGTTCTTGCGCATCCACGCGAACGCTGCGCTGATCGTGAGCGAGGGGCCGTGAAACACGCTGCCGATCTTGGCGATCAATGCCTCCAGATCGCCCGCCCAGCCGGCGGCACCGGGCAGCATCACCGGCACTTCCTTGGGTACCGGCGCGACCGACAGGCTGTGCAACATGCCGATCTGGCGCGCCAGATCGAGGGCCAGCGCTTCTGACGGCGGTGGCGGCGCAAAGAAATTGATGCCCGCCGACGGCGGCGATCCGGGCATGCGTTCCACGATCATGAACGGGGTGCCGAAATGCGCCGGGTCCAGTTCGATCAGCAAGGGCTGCGGTGATCGGATGCGTCCATCGCGATGCACATATTCGAGCACCGGAAACTGGCTGACCACGCCGGGGAAGGCGTGATAGCCGACCGGAGGGTCGCACTGCACCACCAGCCACTCGGGCCAGTCGGCTTGCCCCGTTTGCTTGAACATGATGGTCTTGCGCGTTCTGCCCCCGGGCAGACTGCGATAGCCCTCCAGTTCCAGCGTCGGGTTGTTCAGCTGGCGACGCAGATATTCCAGCAGGCTGGTTTCGTTGAGCTTGGCGCCACTGAAAGTCGCGGTGGGTGCAGCGGCATCGGATTGTTCCGCCGCGGCCATGCGCGCCAGACGCGTGTCACGCTGCCTTCGCTCCCACGCCAGCAGCGAGCGTGCAGTCGTCGCCAGCGCCGCATCGTCACACCAAGGCTGTGACGACAGCCACTGACTGGCACTTTGCATTCCGGCCAGTGTGCTGCGATCAACGGCGATCTCCTCCGCCAGCGAGGGAATCGCTTGCGCGGTCAGCCCTGCGGCAAAGGCATCGCGGATACTTTGTGGCAGCGTCGCATCGTCAACCATCAATTCACAGCCGGTGGCGACAGCCTCCATACCGATCGCCGCACGCGTCAACACGCGCAGGCAGTTGACCACCTGATCGCGCGCAGGTGACGGTGGCAAGGTGGGCAGTACGTCGTTCTTCAGGGCGGCGACGGCAGTCAGCAGATATCGTTCCAGGTTCATGGGTGCAATTCGCTCATTCAGTGAGTTTGCAACTATACGGCGAGTTCGACCGCGCGTGATGAAAGACAGAGATTGTCCGGCGGAATCGGGATGCAAAAGCGCGATCACAGCGCTTGCCTCTATGCGGAGTCGAGACAAACCCAAAAGCAAACCACTGAATTCCTGCCCGCGCGGGAATGACGGTGCGGACAGATAGAATCACGTCTTTGTTTTGCCCCCACTCTCTCCCTTGAAACTCCCCGCCCACAGCGCCGGCGTCTGGCTGGCCTTGATCGCCGCGTTCAGCTTTTCGATGAAGGCGATCTTCGTCAAGCTGGCCTATCACTGGCCGGTGGAGGCAGTGACGTTGCTGGCGTTGCGCATGGCGTTTTCGCTGCCGTTCTTCATCGTCATCGGCCTGCGTGAATCGCGCAAGGCACAGCCGTTGTCAGTACGGCAGTGGGTGATCGTCGTCGCGCTCGGGCTGCTCGGGTATTACGGCGCGAGCATTTTCGATTTCATCGGCCTGCGCTACATCAGTGCCGGGTTGGAGCGACTGATTCTGTTCAGCTACCCAACCCTGACGTTGATCTTCGGTGCGGTGTTTTTCGGCCAGCGCATCAAGCAACGCGAATATGCGGCGCTGGCGTTGTGCTATCTCGGCATTGCGGCGGCGTTCGCGCACGACCTCGACGTAGCGCAGGACATGTCACAGGTATGGATTGGTGGCGGCTTCGTGCTGGCCTCGTCGATCTGCTATGCACTGTACCTGTCCGGCAGCGGGCACATCATTCCGATCCTTGGGGCATCACGTTTTACGGCGCTGGCGATGCTGGTGTCGACGGGTGCCACGCTGCTGCACTTCGTGATCGCGCAACCGCTGCAGGCGCTCGATCAACCGTGGCAGGTGCTGGCGCTGTGCCTCGCGATGGCGCTGTTCTCGACGGTGCTGCCGGTGTTTGCACAGTCGGCCGCGATCCGCCGCATCGGCAGCGGACGCGCGGCGCTGATCGGCACCATCGGCCCGGTGCTGACCATCGTCATGAGCTGGGTGGTGCTCGATGAGCCGATTACACTGTGGCAATGGATCGGCACCGCGCTGGTGGTGGCCGGGGTGTTGATGGCGGGGAGAAAATGAGCGGATCGGAAAGTCAGCGAACGTCCACCGGCACCGGTGGCGCCTGGGCGCCGCTGCGCCACCCGGTGTTCCGCGCCTTGTGGCTGGCAGGCTCGGTCGCCAACATGGGACTGTGGATGCAGAATGTCGCCGCCGCGTGGGCGATGACGTCACTCACCACGTCGCCGCTGATGGTGGCGTTGATCCAGACTGCGGCCACTTTGCCTGCCTTCCTGCTCGGCCTGCCCGGTGGCGTGCTCGCCGACCTGGTTGATCGCCGCCGCCTGCTGCTGGCGGCCAATATCTGGATCCTGCTGACGATGACCACGCTCAGCGTGCTCAGCTTCGGTGGCTGGCTCAATGCCTGGTCGCTGCTGCTGCTCACCTTCGCGCTCGGCGCCGGCTCCACGCTGCAAGCGCCGGCGTGGCAGGCGACCACGTCTGACGTGCTGCCGCGCGAGCAGGTGCCTGCAGGAGTATCGCTCGCCGGCATCTCGATGAACTCGGCGCGTGCGGCAGGGCCGGCACTGGCGGGGCTGCTGATCGCCGGGTTCGGCTCGGGCGCAGTGTTCGCGATCAACGCCTTGTGTTACTTCAGCGTGATCATCGTCCTGCTGCGCTGGAAGCAAAGTGCGCGACGCGGCAGTAGCGTGCCGCCCGAAGGCCTGATCGGCGGCATCCAGTCCGGCCTGCGTTACGTGCGTCACTCGCCCGCGTTGCGCGTGCAATACGGGCGTTGTCTCGTCGTCTACTTCGGCTCGGCCGCGTTGTGGGCGCTGCTGCCGGTGGTGGCGCGTGACCAGCTCGGCTTCGGTGCCGACGGCTACGGTTTGCTGCTGGCCTGCCTCGGCATCGGCGCGGTGATCGGCGGTCTGCTGCTGGCGCGCTTGCAGGCCCGCTTCGGCCCCAACCCCCTGATGCAGGCGTCGAACCTGCTATTCGCTGCGGTGACCCTGTGTCTTGCCTATGTGCATGTGCCCGCACTGGTGTGTGCGGCGCTGGTGATCGGCGGCTTTTCCTGGATCGGCATTTCGGCAGTGCCGAGCGCCGCTATCCAGACCGGTGTGCCGCCCTGGGTTCGCGCACGCGCCATCGCCGTGTTCTTCCTTACCTTCCAGATCGCGATGGCGGCCGGCGGCTTTCTCTGGGGCCTGGTGGCGGATCATTTCGGCACCGATACAGCGCTTGCCGCTGCGGCCAGCCTCGCCTTGCTGAGCGTGGAGATCGGGCGCCGCTTTCCGATCCGCATCAGCCATGAGACCGAGGTCACACCGTCACTGCACTGGCGCGAGCCGACAGTGGAAGTGGCGCCGGCGATGGAAGACGGCCCGGTCGCCGTGCAGGTCGGTTACCACATCGACCCGGCGCGCCGCATCGAATTCGTCCAGGCGCTGCATGCGCTGGGCACCATCCGCCAGCGCGATGGTGCTTCTGCATGGCGACTCTATCGCGACCTTGAAGCGCCGGATCGTTACGTCGAACGCTTCATCGTCGGCTCGTGGGGCGAATACCTGCGCCAGCGCACGCGCGCCACCCAGGCCGATCAGCAGATCGAGGAACGGGCTGCGGCCTTCCACATCGAACCGACGCCACCGCGCATGCTGCACTTCATTACCGAGGCAGCGCCGCAGGATTGAAGCGCGCAAGAGCCTATCCCGGCTTGCCGTCGATGCGCGGCCGCCACAGCATCGGACCAAATTTCAGCGCGTAGAGCGCGAACGCACCGGCCCACAACGCCGCTGAGAGCACCACGGCGTCGACATAACGTGCCGGCACCGCCAGCGGCAGCAGCACGCGAACCACGGCAGCCGCCTGGATCAATGCGTAGGCAGTGACCTCGATCTTGCCGGCGACGAGCGGATAGCCGGTATGGCCACGCGCGGTGCGCGTCATCATGCCCAGCGTCAGACCGCCGATACCGCCCACGGTGAGGGCGTGCGTGGCAAGACTCGGGGCCAGCAGATCAAGCGCTGTAAAGGCGCGCAGCACCAGTGACGCCACGATCCACAAGTAGGACGCATGCAATATCCACACCAGCGGTAGGCGCCGGGTAAGCCACGGCTGCCACAACCACCAGCGCGCACCGTGCGCAACGGCAGCAATGGTGGCGACCAGCGCCACCAACGGGCCGGGGAGCGCGAACAGAT
>JBEVMD010000080.1:0-10456 GCA_040508835.1 Duganella sp.
CTGTGGCTCACCAACGTGGGCGAAGACCGCAACGATGTGCAGATCCGCGCCATGATCGCCGAGTTCGGCTACTTCGATGTGCAGCCGGCGCCGGTGCGCAGCGCCACCGGCACTGTTGCCGGCTGAGCGCTACCCGCGCAGCGTCCGCTACGCGGCGCTGCGCTTGCCCCGCTTGCCGAGGATGGCAAACAGGTTGCCGGCCACAAAGGCCGCGCCTGGCGGCGACAGCAAGACCTGCGGCAGCAGCTGCTTATTCCCCCGCAATAAAAACAGCACCGCGTCCAGCGACCAGTTCGCGTACGGCGCACGGGCGCTGGCGCGCTGGCTGCGCAGGAACCGGTCCGCCTCGCGGTAGGCGTTGATGCGGTCGATGATGTAGCCGGGCGTCTTGCGCGAGTTCGTGAGCGACCCCTGGCGTACCTGCTGGATGTACAGCAAATCGGGCACGGCCACGATCTGGCGCGCACCCAGGATCACGCGCAGGGTAAACAAATGGTCTTCGTGGGCGGCGCGCGGCGTAAACGCGGCGCCGCTGCGGGCGATCAGGTCGCGCCGGGCGACATAGGTCCACACGGCCGCGCTGTACATGTTTTCGCGCAGGTGGTGCGCCAGCAGTTCGTTGCCGTCGTCGTAGACGCGCAGCGCATCGTAGCGCGTCTTCGGGCACAGGCGGCGCAGGTGGCCGTTGTCGTTGACGGCAATGTCGGCCGAAAAATACAGCACGTCCATGGCGGGATACTGGGCCGCATAGCGGCGCAGGGTGGCCACGAACTGCTCGCCGATGACGTCGTCGCTGTCGCAGAAATAAATGAATTCGCCGCTGGCCAGCGTCAGGCCGTGGGCGCGCGCCTTGGCCGCGCCCGCATTGGCGGTGGCGGCATAGATGATCTTGCACGGACCCTGCCAGCCGGCAATGAACGCCTCGATCTGGGCGCCGGTATCGTCGGACGAGCCGTCGTTGACCAGCACCAGTTCGCAGTCGGCGCCCATCTGCGCGGTAATCGACGTCAGCAGCCCGTTGATGGCCGCGCCGGTGTTATAGCACGGTACGATGACAGAAAAAAACATCGGCTCCCCTTTCATGACGGCACCCGGGCATGCACCACCCGCGCCACGCGCGAACCGAGGCTGGACGCCACCAGGCGCAGAAATTCGCGCGTCTCGCGGAACGGCGAGAACCACAGGCCGCCCACGTAACCGGCCACGCCGGCGGCAATCGCGCACGCCAGGTTCAGTCCTTCGGCGGCAAACGGCTGGCCCACGATGAACACGGCGGCAGCCAGCGCCAGCGGCACCTGCTGCGCTACCGGGATCATCAGCGCGCGCAGGTAGGCGCGGCCCTGGCCGGTAACGCACGAACGCACCAGGATGAAATACGAAATCAGGGTGTTGAGGAATTGCACGATCAGGAAGCTGCTGGCGATGCCGACGATGCCGTAGGTCTTGCCCAGCCAGTAAGCCAGCGCGACACCGATGATCAGCTTGGCGATGCCCATGCGCACGTTCAAGTACATTTTCGCCTTGACCAGCAGCAGCGAGATGACGGGCGCGTCGATACTGCGCACCATGCCCACCAGGCACAGGATCTTGACCAGCACGTCGATGAAATACCACTCCGGCTTGAAGAACAGGTGCACCACCGACGTGCTGCACACGAACATGCCCATCAGGAGCGGGAAGTTGACCAGCGCTCCGAACGTGGTCACCAGCAGGAAGTTTCGCGCCAGCTTGTCCTCGTCGTCCTGGATCTTGGCAAAGGCGGGGAACAGCGCTTGCGTGAGCACCGGTTTCAAACGCTCGATCAGGTTGATGCTGATGCCGTAGGCGATGTTGTAGCCGCCGATGGCAGGCAGGCTCACCAGGCGCGCCATCAGCGCCGGGAAGGTGTTGACGCTGACCACGTTGATCAGCGAGTCGCCCACCAGCTGCGACGCGTAGCGCATGTGCGGCTGGGCCGCCTTCCAGCTGAAGGCAAACGACAGCGGCCGCTCGCGCAGGCTGGCAAAGAAGAAGATGGCGCAGCTGATCGCCGTGCTGATGAAGAACGCCACCGACGCCACCCAGGCCCGCTTGTAGATCAGCGCCAGGCTGATCACCAGCACGCAGTTGATCAGCAAGGTGATGATGGCCACGATGGCAATGAAGTTAAAGCGCAGCTCGCGCGACAGGATGGCGCGGAACTGCTGGCCGAACGGGGCCAGCAGGAACACCACCGACATGATGCGCACCTGGGTCACGAGCTCGGGCGAATTGAAGAAGTCGGCCAGCAGCGGGCTGACGGCATAGGCGCCGATAAACGTCACCACGCCCAGGCAGATGCTGATCACGTACAGCGACGACAGCTCGATCTCGGTGATCCGGGCGTGGCGGATGATGGAATTCGAGATGCCGAAATCGATGAAGATATTGAAGAACTGGATGATCATCAGCGCCAGGCTGATCACGCCGTACTCGGCAGGCGGCAAGATCCGCGACAGCAACCACAGCTGAAAAATACCCAGTACCGCGCCCAGTGCGGTCGAAGCGAAATTCCACTTCACCGCTTTCATTGTTTTTGTCTTCAGCTCCAAACCCAGCTCCGCCCTCTATCGATTAAGTCTTGCGGACGCCGTTCTGTATTGCACCGCACAATTGCGAAAATATAACATGCCGGGCGCACCCGTGGCGACTCCGATGCAAGCGGACACCCCGGCCGACGATCTTTTATGCCGCTTTGGGATGGCGGAACGTCCACAGCAGGTTGATGGTGTAGGTGAGCAGCAGCACCACGACCGTGGCGATCAGCTGGGCGACCAGGTAGTGCAGGCCGAACGCGTCGATCTGCAGCTTCATCAGCAAGCCGTTGAGCAGCGCGCCCAGCGCGGCCGTGATGGCGAACTTCACCATGGCCGGCCCGTTGGATGCGCTGCGGAACGTGTAGCGCACGTTGAGGAAATAATTGACGATAGCGCCCACGATGGCGCCCGTGACCGACGCCGCGACCGGCCCCAGCAAGTGCAGCGACACGGTGGAAATCAGCACCGCGTAATGGGCCAGCGTGCCCACGGCCCCCACCAGCGCATACAGCAGGAACTGCAGCACACCCTTGCGTCCGGCCGGTGCGCCCGGCGCATCGGCTGCAATTTTTACGCCTGGCACGTCAGTCATGCGACAGCTCCTGCTGGTGGCGGCGGCGGATCAGGTAAATGGGCCGGCGCTTCGATTCGAAATATATCCGGCCGATGTACTCGCCCAGCACGCCAATGCCGATCAGCTGGATGCCGCCCAGCAGGAACACGCCGGTGGACAGCGACGCATAACCGGGCACGTCCACGCCGAACAGCACCGTGCGGATGATCAGATAGACGGCGCGCAGCATGGCCAGCAGCGCCACGACCGTGCCCACATAGGTCCACACGCGCATCGGCAGCGTACTAAAACTGGTAAAGCCTTCCAGCGCAAAATTCCACAGCTTCCAGCCCGAGAACTTGGTGTCGCCGGCCACGCGCTGCTCGCGTGCATATTCCACCACCGCGGTCTTGTAGCCGACCCAGGCGAACAGGCCCTTCATGAAGCGCCGGGTTTCCGGCAGCTGCTTGAGCGCGTCCACCACCTCGCGCGTCATCAGGCGGAAGTCGCCCACGTTTTCCGGAATCTTGACCTCCGATACGGCGTTGTGCATGCGGTAGAACATGACGGCCGTCCAGCGCTTGAGCTGGGAGTCCGATGCGCGGTCGCCGCGCTTGGCCAGCACCACGTCGTAGCCTTCGCGCCACTTGGCAACCAGCACTGCAATCATGCGCGGCGGATCCTGCAAGTCGGCATCGAACGGCACCACCAGGTCGCCGCGCGCTTCATCGAGCGCGGCGGACAGCGCCGCTTCCTTGCCGAAGTTGCGGGTGAGGTCGATGGTGCGCACGCGGGCGTCGCGCGCCGAAGCGGCCACCAGCTGCGCCAGCGTGTCGTCGCGGCTGCCGTCGTTGACGCACACGATTTCGAACCGGATGCCGGGAATCTGCTCGAGCGCGGGGATCACCTGCTCGAAAAAATGCGAAATCACGGCCGACTCGTTGTAGAACGGGACCACCAGCGACAGCAAGGGCAAGGCGGGCGGCGTCGGCTGGACTTCCCCCTGCTGCTGCGCCAACGGGACCGCCGGCACGGCCAGCGTCTGCTGCGGAGGCACCAGGAAATTGTGATTGTCTGCAGTGGTCATGATTCGATTCTATGGAAGGGGGAGCGGAGAGACCATCCGTGGTGCACGCGCATGAATGGAGGTGAACAACCATTAAAATTTAAGCATGAATAAGGACAAACAGTCAATTTTTATCGCGCTTCTTTCTGGTCAACTTTGCCTAATGCTGCTTTGCGGAAATTTTTAACTGTTTTTCAGCGGCTTTTGACGGGCGCTGCCCTACCAGGCGACGAATATAGCATGCGATAACGATGTTGCGCCGCACTACAAATACTGTCAAAATATTATTTCTCGCTCATATATCATGCCCAAAACATATTCCCGGAGCAGATGCGACTATACTTGTGCCGACAGCGCCAAGCCGGTGCGCTCCACCCCGGTCTTACTCTTCAGTATGAATAAAAAAAACAGCTTTTACCGTCCCGATATCGATGGCCTGCGCGGCATCGCCGTGCTGGTCGTTGTATTGTTCCATGCAGGAATTCCCTTCCTGGGCGGCGGTTTCGTCGGCGTGGACGTCTTCTTCGTCATTTCTGGCTACCTGATCTGCTCCATCATTCACCGCGAAATTGCCCAGGACCGGTTCAGCTTTGCCGAGTTCTACGCCCGCCGCGCCCGCCGCATCCTGCCGGCCCTGGTCGCAGTGCTGCTGGCCAGTTCGGTCACTGCCCTGCTGGTGATGTCCAGCGCGGAATTGCGCGATTTCGCCAACAGCGTGGTGGCCACGGTGGCGGCGGTTGCCAATATCTACTTCTGGAAAACCCTAAACTATTTTTCCGCCGCAGCCGAGTTCAAGCCGCTGACCATGACCTGGTCGCTGGCGGTGGAAGAACAGTTCTACGTGTTCTTCCCCGTACTGCTGCTGATCCTGCGCCGCCTGCAATGGCGGGCCATGCCGGCCGTTGCCGTGCTGACCGCGCTCTCGCTGGCCGCTTCCGTTTATCTGCTGCAGCGTAATCCGACCACGGCCTTCTTCCTGCTGCCCAGCCGGGCCTGGGAAATGGGCGTGGGCGCGATGCTGGCCATCGGCTACCGCCCGGTCACCCAGTGGGTCGAAGCGCGCCCGCGCGCGCTGCGCGAGACGCTGGCCGTGCTGGGCCTGGCCATGCTGGCCGTGGCCATCTTCGGCTACGACCACAGCACCGCCTTCCCCGGCGTGGCGGCCCTGCTGCCGGTGCTGGGCACGGCGCTGCTGATTGCCACCGGTTCCAGCGTCGTCAACCGGCGCCTGCTGTCCGGCCGCCCGCTGGTCTTCATCGGCCTGGTGTCGTATTCCTGGTACCTGTGGCACTGGCCGATGCTGTCGTTCGCGCGCCTGTCCAGCGACCAGAACCTGCCGCTGGCCACGACTGCCACCATTGCCACGCTGTCGTTCGTGGTAGCGGTACTGTCCTGGCGTTACATCGAAGTGCCGTTCCGCACCAGCACCATGCCCACCCGCCCGCTGCTGTGGCGTTATGCCGCCACGTCGGTGGCGGTGGTGGCCATCGCGGGCGTCATGATCGCCGGCAAGGGCTTGCCACAACGGCTGCCGGACAACTATGTGGCGCTTGAAAACAGCATGGTCAACCCGGCCGATCCCTGCCTGGCCAACTACCGGCAGTCGCGGCCCGATGTTTCGGCGCATTGCGTGGCAACGCGCGGTCCCGCGCTGGCGCTGATCGGCGACAGCCACGCGGCCGCGCTGGCGCCTGCGGTACGGGCGCTGGCCGCCAGCCAGGGCCTGGGCTACGTCCAGTTGACCAAGATGTCCTGCCCCACCCTGGCCGGCGTTACCCGGTACATGGCCAACCATCCCGGGCACGACCGCGAATGCGCCGACTTCAACCGGACCGCGCTGGAAACCATCGGGGCCAATCCGGCCATCGAGACCGTGGTCATGACGGGATTCTGGTCCGCGCCGCTGGACGAGGGGCAGCAGGGCCAACGCTATGCCCGCGACGAAGCCGGGGCGGGCCCCGCCACCACGGCCGCGCAGAGCCGCGCCAATCTGGCCCAGGGCTTGCGCGACACCGTGACCACCCTGCAGGCGGCTGGCAAACGGGTGGTGGTGCTCAAGGATGTGCCGATGTTCGACTTCGACCCGCCGCGCGCGCTGGCCATGGCGTACATTCCGGGCCGGCGCGCACTGGCCGCACTGCTGCAGCTGTCGCCGCACACGGAACGTTACGAGGTGGACCAGCGCAATGTCCTCAACCGCCAGGACATCACGGACACCTACGTGGACGCGGCCGGCCTCGGCATGGCGCACGTGACCGTGCTCAATCCATGGCAAGCCCTGTGCACGCACAACCGTTGCAGCATCGGCGCCGACCAGCAGCTGTATTATTTCGATAACCAGCACGTCTCGGCCAGCGGCGCCGCCCGCATTGTGGACGGCGTGGGCCTGGGCCCGATCGTGGTGCCGGGCGCCGGTGCGCGCAGCGCGCTGGCGCAGTAACGGCGTCACCGCGCCGGTTCCGACTCCGCCCAAGCGATCCGCAGGGCGGATGCTGCGCGGTACCGGGAGCTGGCTGGACGCCGACTGGCCGGGCGGGTGAAATGGTTGGTCAGCCGTTGCCCGCCCCGGCCGTTTCGGCACTGCCGGCACGGTGAGCGTGGCGCCCGGTGCCGGTGACCGCCGCCCGCTCCCGGCGCCGGGACAGCAGCGCCAGCGCCGTCAGCACCAGCAGCAGCAGCGCCAGCGCAGCAATGCTGACCTGTTTCCCCAGCACTTCGCTGGGCAGCACCGACCGTTCGACGCGCACCGTGTGCGTACCCGGCCCCACTTGCACCGTGACCAGCTTGAACGACGTGCTGGCGGAGACCGGCAACGACCGGCCGGCCTGGTCTTTCGCCACCCATCCGGGGAAATAAAACTGGCGGATCGCAATGGCCGCGCGGTCAGCGACCACGGCGCGAACGACAAAGCTGCCGCGATCCTGCGCCACCCCGGTCAACGTGGCGGCGCCATCGACCACGAACGCCTGCGGCGCCCCTTCCAGTTGCGGCTTCAGCTGCACCAGCAAATCCTGCAGACGCGGCGCGAAGTCGGTGCCTTTCGGGTAATACTCGGGCGGCGTGAGCCGGTATTTGATGAATGCCGTGTGGACCACCTCGTTATAGTCCAGCGTCTGGTGCTGGAATTTCTTGAACAGCGCCAGCGCCTGGTAGGCGCCCATCAGGGCAAACACTGCCAGGAAAACCAGCGCCATGCGCCGCCGCGCGGCCGGCGCGCCGATACGGGCAAACGCCACGGCCACCAGCGTCAGGAAGGCGAACTCGACCACCATCAGCAGGCGCCACAGGAACTGCAGCGAGCGGTATGGCGATGGCGCTTCGAACACAAAGCCCAGCTTGCCCCACATGAAGAGACCGCACAGGCCGACCGCAACGGCCCACAGGCCCACCGTGGCGCCCGGCTGGCGCGCGGCTGCGCCGCCATGCCGCCGCGCCCGCACATATTCAAGCACGACGTAGGCGGTAAGCCCCAGGTAGGCGGCGGCGAACAGCGAATACTTGGCGCCCGTCCCGGCCTTCATGGACAGGCTGCCGAACAACCGGCTGCCTTCGATCGGTCGCGCGTACAGGGCGGCGGTGTTCGCGGCATCAAACAACTGCAGCGCCGGAATAAAGTACACGCCCGCCACGCCCACGCCCAGCGCTGCCACCACGGCGATCCAGAACAGCCTCACGGTCGGTACGCCGGCCGCAGCGCCGTCGCCGCGCCGGAAAAACAGCAGCAGCACGTACACGGCAATCACGGGCCCCACCATCATGGCTGTCAGCAGGTGGGTAAAGAACAGGCCCATGACGGCGACCGCCAGCAAGGTCAGCCAGCGTACGTGCGCAGTGCGCGCGTAGCGATACAGCGCATGAAAGATGAGCGGTACCCAGAGATACGCGGCATATTCGCCGATGGCGCCCCGGTTGTAGTAATCGGTAAGCAGGTGATAAGGGGCAATTGCGTAGGCCAGCCCCAGCAGGGCAGCGATGCGCAGCGACGTGAAGTTTCGTGCCCACCAATAGAAAAACACGGCCGAGGCCAGCCCCATCAGAAATGCCGAGACCGAAATCACGTAAGGCAGCGGCAGCTGGCGCAAAAAGACGGCGTCGACCGCCGCAAAAAACATGGTGGCAAACGGCGGGTAGAAATAAAACGCCGGCGTTCCCATCCCCGCGACGGCATCGGGCATCCAGCGCGGATACCAGATGCCTTGCTGTAAAGCATCTAAATATGACTGGAGCCACACCAGGTGCCATGGAATGTCGTCGGCATAGCGCGCGCCGAACACCAGCGCGGGGGCAAAAAACAGCAGCAACACGGCGCCGCATGCCATGAGGATATTATTTTTATTCAGGAGCAATTTAGTTTCAGCCATATCCAGACCCGTCAGGAGTGCCGATGCCGTCTACGCTGCAGTGCGGCGTAGCAACCGACACATGGAACAGCCCGCTAACAGGCCGATACCGGTAGCGGAATGCTAATGCAATAGACAATATCGCATGCTTTCTATTGCAACGCACGATAATTTTTCTTCATTTCTTTTTGCCATGCAAAGATGGAAAGAGACGTGAAAAAATGACACAATGAAGCTCTAAAAAATTATTTAAAGAAATTATGCGTAACGAAAAGAATGTAAAATTTTTCGTTAAGGAAATCTGACATGTAGCTTAAAACCTCGTATAATTGCCGCATAACAGCAAAACATTCACTAGGGTCAGTTACAGCCTTCAACTTTTCGAGGACTGTAAATGAAAAATCGCACCGTTCGGCTGCACAAAATTCTGGCAACTACCATTGTGATGATGGGTTCGCTCTGGTTTGCCACACCAGCCGCTGATGCGCAGACTGCCAGTACAGCAACATCTGGCTGGGGCACGTATTACCGCTTGTTTGCGGCGAATTCCCCATGGAATTCGCGGCCGATCAAGCCTGTCCTGGGTAATAACCAGGTCAAAAAACCTTTGTTCAACCCGTCATGGGTGCCTTCCATTACCAATGGAAATTACTCGACTGCCGTCTTCAAGGCGACGTCGAGCGATCAGCCGATGACGGTGTATGGCACCACGTCCGCCGGTGTGGGCGACCCCGACACGGGCAAGTTCCGCAACGTCACGCTGCCGCGCTGGCCGAACAATGTCGTGCCCGCACCGGGCAGCGACGGCCACGCCGACATCGTCGATTCGGTGACGGGCATCATGCATTCGTTTTTCAAGCTGAAAAAGGTCAACGGTAAATGGACCGCGACCATGTACGCCTGGACCCGTATCGACGGCAGCGGCTGGGGTGACGCCATGCACTGGAGCCAGGGCGCGCGCGCGTCCGGTGTGGCCCCGGCTGCCGGCTTGATCCGTGCGCACGAGATCAACGACAACACGCCCCACTACACGCATGCGCTGGCCGTGTCGCTGCCCCACCATACGCTGTCGAACGGCATCTTGCGGCCAGCGTATGTACACCCGGCAACCACCACGGACAGCGACGCCATCATCAACACGGGCCTGATCCCGATGGGGTCGCGCCTGATGCTGCCGGAGAATTTTGACGCCGAAGCGATGAGCACGCCGCAGCTGCGCAAGATTGCCGCCACGCTCAAGCTGTACGGCGCGTACGTGGTCGACCGCAACTACGATACGGCGTTCACGCTGTACGTGGAAAGCGGCACCAACTTCAACATCATGCCCAATGGCGCGTGGAACAACGCGGTGGTGGCGGACCTGGAGAAAATCCGCGCCGGCCTGCGCGAAGTGGTGAGCGCGAAAAGCTGGGTGGATGGCAACGGCGCCACGCTGGGCGGCATCGCGCGCGGCAACCTGCTGTCGATGCGCGGCACCTGGGTCAACCCCGGCACCACGGTGGCAGGTCCGGGAACGTTCGATACGTGGCAGCAGGCCGTGGTGTTCCCCTACACCGCGAAAAAACTCAGCCAGATCAATTACTCGACCGGCTTGAGCAAGGTGAGCTGGGCCCAGGTCAAACCCGGCACGCCGCTGCGCTTCACGGCCCAGACCACGGGCGGCGCTTCGGTGCGGCTGCAGGTACGCATCAATAACGTGGTCGAGTTCGATACAGGCTACCTGCTCAATGGCGTCTCGACCACCTTCAACTGGCCCAAGAACGCCACCGGCGCCAACGTGGTGGTGCAGTCCGAGAGCGGCACCTACCGCGGCTCCTCCGCGCGCGGCGTCCTGACGTTGAATTAAACCGGCCTGGTCCGGGGGGCCCCGCCCCCCCCCGGCGCTAGCCCACCCCCCCGGGGGGGGGGCCCCTGTTAAAAAATTAAAAATTTTTATTAAAAT